>JADQCC010000168.1 GCA_016278295.1 Roseovarius sp.
ATCATCCTCTCGACCTGGATGATGCTGCGCCTGCCAGAGCCGCTGCCGCCCGCGCACCGCAGCCCGTTCCGCCTGCGCCCGCTGGTGCGCGCCCTGCGCGCGGTGGTGGCCCACCCCGTCACCCGCCGCGCCATCGCGGTGCAGATGCTGGCGATGACCACGCTCTTCACCTCGCTCAGCGTGGTGCAGCCGACGTTTGACGCAACCTTCGGGCGCGGCGTGGAATTTCCCTTCTGGTTCTTTGGCATGGCGCTGGTCGCGGGCAGCGGCAGCCTGGTGAACGCGCGGCTGGTGGTCCGCTTCGGCATGGTGCGGATGGTGCGCGCGGCGCTCACCGTGCAGGTGGCGCTCACCACGCTGGCGATCCTCGCCTGGACCGTGGGCCTGCCGCCGGGGCCGCAATTCGCCGTGTTCCTGGTCTGGCAGACGGGGGTGTTCATGCAGGCGGGATTCACCCTGGGCAATCTCAACGCGCTGGCGATGTCGCCGATGGGCAGGGTCGCGGGCATGGCGGCGAGCGTCACCGGCGCGGCCGCCACGCTGGGCAGCGTGGCGCTCGCCATCCCCATCGGCCAGCAATTCGACGGTACGCCGATGCCCGCGCATCTGGGCGTGCTGGCGGCGGTTCTGGCGGGGCTCGCGCTGCTGCACGGGCTGCGCGGCACGGCGGCAGAGGCGGTGTGAGGGGCGGGTTTGGCCGCCGGGCGGTTGTGGCGAATGGGCTTGAGCCGTTGTTCGCATTAGCCGCGCATCGACGGGCCGCGGCGCGGCGATCCCACGGTGGTTCTGCCGCGCTTTATGGCAGCCAAATCCGAGAAAGGCCCGAGCGGGACGCAGGTTCCAGCCAAATCGCCGGGCCGTGGGTGCGGCCCGGCGATGCGCGGCGGCGTGCAAGCACGCCTTGTTCCGCGCGGAGGGCAGGATGCAAATGGCAGGAACAGGCCAATACCCCGCCACCGCGCCGCACCCGACAGCGCATATCCTGTGTCGCACGGCGGAGCCGGGACCCTTTCCCCGGCATTTTGTGTATACCGTCGCATACCACCTTCCCCGCCCCGCACTTTTCCGCTATGAGGCGCGCAAGCGGACGAGTCGCCCGGACCGCACCGGATCGCAAGGAGGAGCCCAGAGATGGCCAACACCGATACCCCCGACATCATCTACACCAAGGTGGACGAAGCGCCCGAGCTCGCCTCGGCCTCGCTCCTGCCGATCATCCGCCGCTTCGCGTCCGCCGCGGGCATCACCGTCGAGACGCGCGATATCTCGCTCGCCGGGCGCATCCTCGCGGCCTTTCCCGATTACCTGACCGCCGATCAGCGCCAGCCCGACCACCTCAAGGCGCTGGGCGAGATCGTCAGGACGCCGGGCGCCAACGTCATCAAGCTGCCCAACATCTCGGCCTCCGAGCCGCAGCTCGTGGCGGCGATCCGCGAATTGCAGGGCCGGGGCTACGCGCTGCCCGATTACCCCTACGATCCGGCCACCGAGGACGACAAGGCCGTCCGCGCACGCTATGACACGCTCAAGGGCTCGGCGGTCAACCCGGTGCTGCGCGAGGGCAATTCCGACCGCCGCGCCGCCCCCGCGGTCAAGAAATACGCCCAGGCCAACCCCCACCGCATGGGCGAGTGGGCCTCCGACAGCAAGACCCGCGTCGCCACCATGTCGGCGGGCGATTTCTTCTCCAACGAGCGCTCCGCCACCCTGCCCAGGGCGACCGGCGCAAAGATCGTGCTGGAGACGGCGACCGGCGAAACCGTGCTCAAGGACGGGCTGAGCTACCCCGAGGGCACCGTGGTCGATGCCACCTGCATGAGCGCGCGCGCCCTCGACGCCTTTCTCGCCGAGGAGATCGACAAGACCAAATCCGAGGGCATCCTGTTTTCGCTGCACATGAAGGCGACGATGATGAAGGTCTCCGACCCGATCATCTTCGGCCACGCGGTGCGGCAGTTCCTCGCGCCCGTGTTCGAGCAGTATGGGCCGGAAATGAAATCGCTCGGCGTCTCGCCCAATGCGGGCCTCGGCGACCTGTTGGAGCGGGTCAGGGACCGCAAGGATATCCTCCGGGCCATCGACACCTGCATGGCCGACCGCCCGGCAATGTACATGGTCGATTCCGGCAAGGGAATCACCAACCTGCACGTGCCATCGGATGTCATCATCGACGCCTCGATGCCCGCCCTCATCCGCGGCGGCGGCAAGGGCTGGGGGCCCGATAACAAGGAGCACGACGCCGTCTGCGTGATCCCCGACAGCAGCTACGCGCCGGTCTATGACGAGGCGATCAGGTTCTTCAAGGAGACCGGAAAGCTGAACCCCGCCACCGCCGGCACGGTGCAGAATATCGGCCTCATGGCGCAGAAGGCCGAGGAATACGGCTCGCATCCCACCACCTTCGAGATACCCGAGGACGGCACCGTGAAAATGGTGCTCGACGACGGCACCGTGCTGCACGAAACGCAGGTCGAGGCGGGTGACATCTGGCGCTCGGCTTCGGCGCGCAAGGCACCCATCGAGGATTGGGTGAACCTCGCCATCGCCCGGCAAAGGGAAACGGGGTATCGCGCGATCTTCTGGCTGGACGCGGCCCGCGCCCATGATGCCGAGTTGATCTCTTACGTGAAGCCCATTCTCGAAGCCGCTGGCGTCGCTGATAAATTCGAGATCATGGCCCCGCGCGAAGCAACCCGCGCCTCGCTGGAAACGATCACCGGGGGCGAGAACATCATCGCCATCACCGGCAACGTGCTGCGCGACTACCTGACCGATCTCTTTCCCATCCTCGAGCTGGCCACCTCGGCCAAGATGCTGTCGATCGTCAAGCTGATGCAGGGCGGCGGGTTGTTCGAGACCGGCGCGGGCGGATCGGCCCCCAAGCATGTCCAGCAGCTTCAGGCCGAGAACCACCTGCGCTGGGACAGCCTTGGCGAATTCTGCGCGCTGGCCGAGAGCCTCAAGTTCCTCGCCCAGACCCACGACAACGCCCGCGCCCGTATCCTCGGCGAGGCGGTCGAGGCCGCGACGCAAGGCGTGCTCGACCACGACCGCTCGCCCTCGCGCAAGGTGGGCGAGCCCGACAACCGCGACAGCCACTACTGGTTCGCCCGCTACTGGGCCGACGCGCTCGCCGCGCAAACGGATGACACCGCCCTCGCGCAGGAATTCGCCCCGGTGGCCCGCGCGCTGGCCGAGGCCGAGACGCGGATCACCGGCGAGCTGGCGGCGGCGCAGGGCAGCCCGGCGGATATCGGCGGCTACTACCACCCCGACGCCGGAAAACTCGCCTCGGTGATGCGGCCCTCGGCGACGCTGAACACGATCATCGGGTGAGGTGAGCGGGGGAGGCAGGTGACCGGGTTTGGTCGTGAAGCGGTCGTTGGACGTCAGTGTCGGGCTGAACCGTCACGGCAAGGTAAGATCAAGAAAGTTTAAAACTTTCTTGTACGGAATCTTTTCAAGATTCCGTTCGTCAACGACCGCTCAAGGCCAAATGCCGCCCCTCCTCCCAACCCTTCCCGCACCACCCCACCGCTGATATAGCCTGACCAGACCCACCCCAACCGCGGAGCGCGCGCCCCATGTCCAAGATCAAGGTCGAAAACCCCATCGTCGAAATGGACGGCGACGAGATGACCCGCATCATCTGGGATTTCATCAAGCAGAAACTCATCCTCCCCTATCTCGACGTGGACCTGCTCTATTACGATCTCGGCATCGAAGAGCGTGACCGTACCGAGGATCAGATCACCATCGACGCGGCGGAAAAGACCCGCGAGGTCGGCGTCGCCGTCAAATGCGCGACCATCACCCCCGACGAGGGCCGGGTCGAGGAATTCGGCCTGAAAAAGATGTGGCGCAGCCCCAACGGCACGATCCGCAACATCCTGGGCG
>JADQCC010000218.1 GCA_016278295.1 Roseovarius sp.
CGCCAACCCGTGGGCTGGCGCCCGCGCGGCTCATCGCATCATGCCCAACGACCGCTTCAGACCAACTCCCCCCGACAATCCGCTACGCACACGCGCCGATCGTCACCTTGACCGGCACCAGCCCGTCGATCTCGCCGCTCAGCCGGTTGCCGGGCCCCACCGGGCCAACACCGGCGGGCGTGCCGGTATAGATCAGGTCGCCGGGCGCCAGGTGATAAAAGCGTGACAGGTGCGCGATGATCTCGGGCACCGACCACACCATTTCCGACAGCCGCGCCTCCTGCGCCACGCGGCCGTCCACCGACAGCCGCAGCGCCTGCGCGCCGATCTCGCCAAAGCGCGCTTTCGGCGTCAGCGCCCCGATGATCGCCGCGTTCTCGAAATCCTTGCCCAGATCCCAGGGCCGCCGCTTCTCCTTGGCCGCGCCTTGCAGGTCGCGGCGCGTCAGATCAATGCCGCAGCCATAGCCCCAGACGGCGTCCATCGCCTCTGCCTCGCTCACTTGATACGCCTCCGCGCCCAGCGCCACCACGAATTCCATCTCGTGATGGCAGTCTTCGGTGCCCGCCGGATAGGCAATGGTCGCGCCCGACAGGCACAGCGCATGCGCCGACTTGGTGAAATAGAACGGCGCCTCGCGATCCACCTCGTTGCCCATCTCGGCGGCATGGGCGGCATAGTTGCGCCCAACGCAGAAGATGCGCCGCACCGGATAGCCGCGCGCGTCGCCCTCGATAGGGACGAGGGGCGGGGCGGGGATGTCGAAAAGCGGCTCGGTCATCGGGATCTCCGGTGCAAGGGATTGGAATCGCGCCCGTTATGCGCCCGGCTTGTGGCGGTGTCAAAAAGGAGGGCCGTCCGGCGCACGCGACAGCCCGGCGGGAGGCACCCTGCCCCGTGGGAAGGCTCTTGGCGTGGAGGGGTAATCGGCAAGGATGCGATGAGCCGCGTGAGCGCCCGACCGCGGGTGGGCGCTCTGACGGTGAGGCAATGCGATTTATGGTGCCACATACTCCCGCGTTATCAATAGCTTGAGACGTCTAATAGCGCCCGCCCGTGGGGCGGTCGGGCGCTCGCGCGGCGGTGCCTGCGGCACCTCGATTCCGCGCGGGGGCCAAGACCTCAACGCCCGCTCAAGGCCATTCACAACACCAGGACCGGAAGGCTTGGTCCTCTTCTCGCGCGCCCCGATCACCCCACGCGCCGCCCCTGCGACCACACGGCGCGCAGGGCGGGCACGTCGCCGCGCAGCCCGAACCACACCAGGTCGGCGCGCGCTCCCGCCTCGATCCGCCCCCGGTCCTCCAGCCCCGCGGCCCGCGCCGGGCCCGCTGTCACCGTGGCCAGCCCCCGCGCCATGTCACCCCACAGCGCCCCCAGCCGCACCGCACCATAGAGCAGCGCCGAGGGCACGTAATCCGACGACAGGATGTCGAGATGCCCCGCCTCCGCCAGCTCGCGCGCCGCCACGTTGCCGGAATGCGATCCGCCCCGGATCAGGTTGGGCGCCCCCATGATGACCGCGATCCCGCATGCGTGGCAGGCGCGCGCCGCCTCCGCCGTGGTGGGAAACTCGGCCAGCCGGATACCATAGCCTTCCGATACCGCGACCTGTTCCTCGGTGGTGTCGTCATGGCTCGCCAGCACCGCGCCATAGCGCGCCGCATGCGCCACCGCCGCCGCTTCGTGCCGGTCGCCATTGGCCTCGCGCAGCGCCCGAAGCTGCGCGATATGCGCGGCAAAGCCCGCATCGTCCAGCCCGTGCTTGCCCTTCATGTAGGTCTCGAGCTTGGCCATGTCGCGAAACTGCCGCTGCCCCGGCGTGTGGTCCATCAGGCTCACGATCCCCACCCGATCCTGCGCGCCAAAGGCTTCCATCTCGGCCTCCAGCGTCTCGGAACAGACCTCGGCGCGCAGGTGCAGGAAATGGCTGATGCGCAGCGCGCTGCCCGCCCGCAGCGCCCACAACTCGTCGGCCAGCCCCCGCGCATAGGCACCATACCGCCCCACCCCCGTGGGGATCGAGCCGACGCGCATCGCGTCGAAAACGGTCGTTATCCCCACGCTCGCCAGTTCCGCGTCATGCGCAAGGATCGCCGCCTCGTGCGGCCAGTCCACGCCCGGACGCGGCTGAATATGCCGCTCCAGGTTGTCGGTGTGCAACTCCACCAGCCCCGGCGCCAGGTAGTCACCGCCGCAATCCACCGCCCCCCGCGGCACGCCCGCGCCGTCGCCGATCTCGGCGATCCGCCCGTCCCGCAGGCGCAGCGATCCGCGCCGCACCGCGTCGGGCAGCACCAGCATGGCATTGGCGAGAATGGTTTCTTCTGTCATGTCACCGTCACGCTTTCCTGCAAGAGATCGACCCAGCGATGACAGACCCCATGCCCTTCACCCGCTACGCCATCTATGTCACGCCCCCGCCGGGGCCCCTGTCCGATTTCGGCGCGGCGTGGCTCGGATGGGATCCGGTGCGCGGCACGGCGGTGCCCCACCCGGATATCCCCGGCCTGCCCGCGCCGGTCAGCACGCTCACCGAAACGCCCCGCAAATACGGCCTGCACGCCACGATGAAGCCCCCCTTCACCCTCGCCCCCGGCACGACCGAGGCGGCCTTGCGCGACGCCTTCGCCGCCTTCTGCACGGCCACCGCGCCGGTCACGCTCGACGCCCTCGCCCTCGCCCCCCTGGGCCGCTTTCTCGCGCTCCGCCCCGAGGGCGACGAGACGGCAATCGGCGCCCTCGCCGCCGCCTGCGTCCGCGCGTTCGAGCCGTTCCGCGCCCCTCTCACCGAGGCACAGCTCACCCGCCGCCGCGCAGGCGGGCTCAGCGCCGAGCAAGACTCCCGCCTCGCACAATGGGGCTATCCCCACGTGATGGCGGGCTTCCGCTTTCACATCACCCTCACCGGCAAACGCCCCAAGGCCGAATTGCCCGCCCTGCGCGCCACGCTCACGCAACATCTCGCGCCGCTCTTGCCGCGCCCGGTCCCGGTGGACGCGCTCTCGCTCATGGGCGAGGATCGGCAGGGCCGCTTTCACCTGATCCATCGTCACGCCCTCACCGCGTAAATCCCGGCCAGCGCCCGCCGCGCCAACCGCTCGGGCGGCGCGTCGGTATCCAGCTCCACCACCGGCCCCACCCCCTCGGGCAGCGCCTGCGCGGCACCCGCCAGCCGCTCCTCGATCTCCGCGCCCGCCTCGCGCCCCCGCGCCGCCAGCCGCGCGGCCAGCACCTCGCCTGACGCCACCAGATGCAGCACGGCAAAGGGCTGGAATCGCCGCTGCGCCTCGGCCAGCGCCCCGCGCGACAGGTTGACCAGCAGATCGCGACCGCCCGCCAGGTCGAGCCCGATCCCCACCGGCACACCATAGCGCAGCCCGTGCGCCCGCCAGTGCAGCGCGAATCCCCCCTCCTTCAGCCGCAGCGCGAATTCCGCCTCGCTCACCGCCTCGTGCCCCTCGCCGCCCGGATCGGCGGGCCGCGTAATGATCCGCCGCACCCGGCGCAGCCCGGGCCGCGCGGCGACCATCGCGCGCATCAGCGTGTCCTTGCCCACACCCGACGGTCCCACCACGGCGATGAGGCGGCCCCGGCTCATGCCGCACCACACGCAGGCGTAAACGCCCCCACATCCACCTCGCGATCACAGACCCGCGCCCGCGCCTCCGCATCGTGGAAAATCCCCAGGATCGCCGCCCCGCGCGCCTTGGCCTCCTCGATGAGCGACAGCACCACCTCGCGATTGCCCGGATCGAGGCTCGCCGTCGGCTCGTCGAGCAGCAGCACCGGAAAGTCATGGACAAACCCGCGCGCGATGTTCACCCGCTGCTGCTCGCCCCCCGAAAAGGTCGTCGGGCTCAAATCCCACAGCG
>JADQCC010000149.1 GCA_016278295.1 Roseovarius sp.
CGAACGGAGCGCTGGAGATCCAGATCTACTCGAATGGCGTGCTCGGAAACGATCCGACGATCGTAAACGCGGTGCGCGGCGGGTCGCTCGACCTGTGCGTCTGCGGCAATTCCTACTTCTCGTCCCTGTTGCCGAAGCTTTCACTGCTCGACGTCCCCTTCCTGCTGCAGGACCGGGCACACATCGATGCTGTATTCGACGGCCCGATCATCGAGCAGCTTCGAGAGGAGTTCCTGCCGATCGGCCTGAAGTCGATCGGTAACTTCGAGATCGGATGGCGCAATGTCACCAACAACGTCCGGCCGATCCGCGAGCCCGCCGATCTGGAGGGTCTCAAAATTCGCACGCAACCCAGCCCACCAGATATCAAGGCTTGGGAATTGCTCGGGGCCGTGCCGACGCCGATGGCCTTCAGCGAACTCTTCACGGCCCTCGAACTGGGAGCCGTCGACGGCCAGGAGAACCCGATCACGCTGATCCTCGACGCCAAGTTCTACGAAGTTCAGACGCACCTCTCGCTCACCCAGCACTCATATACGAGTGGGCAGGCTGTCATGAACCTCGCGCGGTTCGAGTCGCTCACGCCCGAACTCCAGGCGATCATGGTCGAGGCCGGCAAGCAGGCATCCAGGCTTCAAAGGCAGGCCAATGCAGATCGAATCGCAGACAGCGTCGAAAAGCTCAAGGAGCACGGCATGCAGGTCGTGGAAGACATCGACGCGGCGCCGTTCCGCGAGATCGTCGCACAGGTCAAGGCGGACTATGCCGCACAGTATGGTTCCGACCTCGTTGACCAGATCGCCGCAGCCGCCGAGTAGTTCGCTTCATCTGCCATGAGGACCTTGAGCGGTACGGGCGGCATTCTCCTCATGGCGAGATGCCGCTCGCGCCGCTTCGATAGAAGACGATTTCCGGGACATCTTGTCCATGAGGCTTAAGCTAGGTCCGGCTGTCCCGGGGTCATCGTTTCCGCGCCAGGAGGTTTCATGAAGCGATTTGTCGATACAGGCTTCCAGGTTTTCGAAGCATTGCTCGTCATCATGCTTTTAGGGCTGGTCGTCATCGTATTCACCAATGTCGTCATGCGCTACGGCTTCAACACCGGCATAATGGTGATCGAAGAGGTTTCGCGCTTCCTCTTCGTATGGATGGTGTTCCTGGGCGCCGTCGTGGTCGCCAGAAATAAAGGCCATCTTGGAGTCGACATGTTCGTCGTGGCGCTTCCTCCCCACCTCCAGAGAGGCTGCCACGTCGTCGTCGGGGTACTGACCCTGGCCTGCTGCATCGTTTTCGCATGGGGCGCGACACGGCAAGCGATGCTGAACGTCCATAACTACGCGCCCATCTCCGGCATCCCGATGGTCTGGACCTACGCCGCGGCGGCAGTGTCCGGTCTCGGACTGGCCATCCTTACCACGCTTCAAACGGTCCAAGTGCTGCTGGGCAAACCGGCCGAACCGACCGTGGAATCAGGGTCCTGACCCCGTGACACTTCTTCTCTTTTCAGTCTCCCTGCTCGGCGCCATCGCCATAGGCATGCCGATCGCTTTCGCCCTGCTCGTCACGGCGGGAGCGCTCATGTGGCAGTTGAACGCTTTCAATTGGGAAATCGTGGCGTTGCAGATGGTAAACGGGACGGACAGCTTTCCGCTTCTGGCGATCCCATTCTTCCTTCTGGCTGGCGAGGCGATGAACGCCGGCGGTCTATCGCGGCGCCTCGTCGACCTTGGCTTGGCGCTTGTCGGTCATCGTCAGGGCGGTCTCGGCTACGTCGCAATCATCGCTGCGCTCTTGCTCGCCAGCCTCTCGGGTTCCGCCATCGCGGACACTGCTGCACTCGCGGCGATGCTTCTCCCCATCATGCGGCAAGCAGGCTACAGCGTCGGACGTTCGGCCGGCCTCGTGGCCGCCGGCGGCGTCATCGCGCCCGTGATCCCGCCGTCGATCGGCTTCATCATCTTCGGCGTCGCATCGGGCGTCTCCATCACCCGCCTGTTCCTCGCGGGCATCGTGCCCGGTGTCCTGATGGCGCTTGCCCTCCTCATCACATGGTGGGTCCTTACGCGGCGCGAAACGCTGGCGACTATGCCGAGACGCAGCTGGCGGGAAGCGGGTCGGACCCTGCTCGACGCCAGCTTTGCCCTCATGCTGCCTGCGATCATCGTCGGCGGCCTCAAAACGGGTATCTTCACGCCCACCGAGGCAGGCGTGGTGGCTGCCGTCTACGCTCTCCTTGTGGGAACCTTCGTATACCGCGAACTCACGCTGGCCAAGTTCTACGAAGCGTGCCTGAGGGCCGTGCTGACCACGGCCGCCGTCATGTTCCTGGTCGCCGCCGCGGCCGTCGCCGCCTATCTGATCGCTATAGCCGACATCCCAAGCCATATCGGGGCATTGCTGGCACCCTTTGCCGGGCACGATATCCTTCTGATGGCCGCCATCATGCTCTTGGTGGTGATCATTGGCACCGCGCTCGACATGATCCCGACGATCCTCATCCTCACGCCGGTCCTGATGCCGGTCGTCCAGCAGGCGGGGATCGACCCCGTTTACTTTGGGGTCATGTTCATCATGAACTGCGCCATCGGCCTGCTGGTGCCGCCCGTCGGGACCGTTCTCAATGTGGCGAGCGCCGTGGCGAAGGTCGAGCTATGGGTGGTGATCAAGGGTGTCGCGCCGTTCCTGCTCGCACAACTCCTCGTGCTGGCGCTGCTGGTCCTGTTTCCGCAGATCGTCATCGTCCCGGCACAATGGCTCTACGGGTAATCCGCCGAGGCGCACGGCACGGCAAAGCAGACAATTGGCGATGTGAGCTTCCCGAGATCGTTCCGGTGGCGAACGCGTCGAGGGGGATGCGCCCGCCCTTGCCCCCAGACAATCCCATAATTCCTCAAGTAATGGAGAGTAGTTGATGCAGAGCTTTCAAGTCACTGAATTCGGCGCCCCGCTCGTCGCCGTCGATAATCCCACCCCGAAGCCGCAGGGCGCGGAAATCCTGCTGAAGGTCGTTGCCTCAGGCGTCTGCCACAGCGATCTCCATCTGTGGGAGGGCGGCTACGAGCTCGGCCACGGCAAGCGACTGTCGCTTGCCGAGCGTGGGGTCCGGCTGCCCCGCACCATGGGCCACGAAACAGTCGGGGAAGTCATCGCGCTCGGCCCGGAGGCCAGCGGGGTCGGAATCGGCGATATCCGCCTTATCTATCCCTGGATGGGTTGCGGCAATTGCGCCGTCTGCGCCACCGGTGCGGAGCATTATTGCCCCTCGCCGCGTTACATGGGCATCTACCGCGACGGCGGCTATGCCGATCACGTGCTCGTACCGGATACCCGCTACCTCATCGATCTCAACGGGCTCGACCCGCTGACCGCCGCACCCTACGCCTGCTCGGGCCTGACCACATTCAGCGCATTGAAGAAGGTCGAGGATATTTTCCCCACCCACCCGATCGTCATCATCGGGGCCGGCGGCCTTGGCCTGATGAGCCTCTCCCTGCTGTCGGCTATGGGCGGCAAGGGTGCGGTTGTCGTGGACATCGACGACAGAAAGCGCCAGGCCGCGCTGGAGGCCGGTGCGCTCGCGGCAATCGACGGCCGCGCCAGCGATGTCTCGTCGCAGGTGCTGCAGGCAACCGGCGGGCCGGTACACGCGGTGATCGACCTCGTCGGCTCGGAGCAAACGGCCACGCTCGGGTTTGATCTCCTGATCAAGGGCGGTCGGCTGATCATGGTCGGCCTGTTCGGCGGAGCCGCCCCTTGGGCCCTGCCGCTGATCGCCATGAAGGCCGCTACAATCCAAGGCAGCAACGTCGGCAGCATTCCGGAGCTGCGCGAGCTCCTGCAACTGGTTAAGGCGAAGAACCTGCCTCCG
>JADQCC010000090.1 GCA_016278295.1 Roseovarius sp.
GGCTACGCCCTGATCAAAGGTCACCAACTCGGGCGCGGCGGCGAAGCCGCGGCGGCCGCAGGATTTGAGGCGCTCGAGGCGGTTCTTCGACATCACTTCGATTGGCGGACCGCGATCCTTCGGCATCAGCAGTTCGGGCCGATGATCGTCAACATTCCCAGCCAGAATCCGCGCTATCTCGATGACGGCAACGCCTATGGTCAAGGCTTCCTGGCGGCCCTCTTCGCCTTGGCGGCCGATGGTGTGAGCACCCGCGAGCGCGGCGTCACGGGATTGCAGGCGGCGGCCTGACGGTCGGAACGCCAAAAATGGGACCTGCCAAGGAAATTGGCGGGTCTTACGCCGGACGGAGGAGCCCGCTTTGACATTTGGCCGTCCAGCCCGAGCGGGCGGGGCAACGACTTAACTTTTCGCGCGGGACAAAGAAGCCGCAAAGCGTGCGCGATGTTGTGCGGTGGCATCTGGAGGACCGAAAGTGACAAAGGCTGAGTACGACTACATCATCGTAGGCGCGGGATCCGCCGGTTGTGTGCTCGCCAACCGGCTTTCGGAAAGCGGCAAGCATCGTGTTCTCTTGCTGGAAGCCGGCGGCAGGGACCGCAACATCTGGATTCATATCCCGATCGGGTTCGGCCGGACGTTCTTCGACCGCAACATCAACTGGTTGTTCGAGACCGAACCACAGCGGCATATGGGCGGCCGGCGGATCGGCGCTCCCCGCGGGCGCGTGCTCGGCGGCTCAAGTGCCATCAACGGCTTGCTCTACATCCGCGGTCAGCGCGATGACTATGATGAGTGGCGCGACCTCGGCAATGCGGGATGGGGCTATGAAGACGTCCTGCCCTACTTCAAGCGCGCGGAGGACCAGCAGCGTGGCGCCGACGCCTATCATGGCGCCGGTGGAACGCTTCCGGTATCCGACCTGCCCGAATCGCACCCGCTGTCCGAGGCCTTCGTCGCGGCGGGTCAGAAGGTGGGATATCGATTCAACCCGGACTTCAACGGCAAGGAACAGGAAGGCTTCGGCTACTTTCAGGCGACGGTAAAGCGGGGTTTGCGGTACTCCTCCGCCAAGGCCTATCTTGGCTCGGCAAAGGGACGGTCGAACCTGCGCGTCGAAACGAACGCCCATGTTTCGCGCATTCTCTTCCAGGACCGGCGCGCCGTTGGGGTCGCTTACCTGCAAGGAGGACGAAGGGTCGAGGCAGTGGCTCGAGCCGAGGTCATCCTGTCGGCCGGAGCCTTCCAGTCGCCGCAGATTCTTCAGTTGTCCGGCATCGGCCCCGCCGCGCTCCTGCAGCGCCATGGAATCGAGGTCCTTCAGGATTCGCCCGTCGGCGAGAACCTCCAGGACCACCTCCAAACGCGGATGATCTACGAGACCCGCGAGCCGATAACGCTGAACGACGACATGATGAGCCTTTTCAGGCAGGCGCGGATGGGCTTGCGTTACGCGCTGTTCCGCAAGGGGCCGCTCGGCTGGTGGGCTGGTCTGGCGGGCGCGTTCCTGCGCACTGGTCCTGAGGTCAGCCGGCCGGACCTTCAGCTCGGGATCTATCCGTTCAGCACCGATCGCAAGGATGGGCCGCATCTTCACAAATTCTCCGGTTTTACCGTCTCGGTCTGCCAGTTGAGGCCAGGTTCGCGAGGCACAGTCCAGATCCGCTCCGCCGATCCGATGGACGCACCTCTCATCGATCCGCGCTATCTCAGCGATCCCCTTGATGCGCAGATACTCGTTCGGGGCGTGAAAATCGCGCGGCAGGTTCTTGCCTCGGAGCCGATGGCCGGCCTCGTCAGGCAGCCCCGTGACCCCGCAGCGAGTCTCCGAACCGACGAGCAACTCCTCGATTACGTCCGCGCCAAGACGTTCTCCGTCTACCACCCGGTCGGAACCTGCCGGATGGGGCAGGGGGCGAATGCGGTCGTCGACGAGCGGCTGCGCGTCCGCGGTGTCTCCGGGCTCCGCGTGGTCGATGCTTCGATCATGCCAAAGCTGATATCCGGCAACACCAACGCCCCCGCCATGATGATCGGTGAGAAGGGCGCGGAGCTAATTCTGGAGGACGGCGCCTTGAGCAATGAATCCGCAACGGCCTGATCCGGAAAACTTCCCTCATGGAGAAAAGCATGTACCCCAAACTCGAACTATTCCTGGACGGTGAGTGGGCGTCGGGCAGCGGCCGCGACAGCCAGCCGGTAATCAACCCGGCCACTGGCGCAAGCCTTGGCGAGTTGCCGCACGCCACCGATGCCGATCTCGACCGTGCCCTTGCAGCCGCTGAACGGGCGTACAAGCCATGGCGTGCGGTTTCCGGCTACGAGCGGTCGAAGATCCTGCGCCGGGCCGCGGCCCTGATCCGCGAGCGCCGCAATCATATCGCCACCGTCCTAACACTTGAGGAAGGCAAGACACTGGCGGAATCCTTGTCGGAAGTCGACAGTTCGGCCGACATCATCGAATGGGCCGCCGAAGAAGCCCGTCGGACCTATGGCCGCGTCATCCCTGGCAGGACGCCGACCGTCCGCCAAATGATGATCCAGGAACCGGTAGGCCCGGTCGCGGTGTTCACGCCTTGGAATTTTCCCATGACCACCCCGGCGCGCAAGGTGAGCAGTGCGCTTGCGGCGGGCTGCACGGTCATCATGAAAGCGGCGGAAGAAACGCCCGGAACGGCAGTCGAACTGGTTCGGGCTTTCCAAGAAGCCGGCTGCCCGGCTGGCACGCTAAACCTCGTCTTCGGCGTTCCGAGCCACATCTCCGACCGGCTGATTTCGAGCCCGGTGATCCGCAAGATCTCGTTCACCGGCTCGGTGCCGGTGGGCAAACTCCTCACCAAGGCGGCAGCCGACGGCATGAAGCGCGTGACGATGGAGCTCGGCGGCCACTCGCCGGTACTGGTCTTCGCGGACGCCGACCCGGTGGCGGCCGCCCGCACGCTGGCGGTCGGGAAATATCGCAACGCCGGCCAGGTCTGCATTGCCCCTACACGCTTCTATGTGCACGAGAGCATCGAAAAGCCGTTCACGGAGAGCTTCGTGGAAGCCACCAAAGCGCTGAAGGTCGGCGATGGCATGGATTCTGCCAGCACGATGGGCCCTCTCGCCAATCCGCGCCGCGTGGAAGCCATGGAGAGATTCGTTGCCGATGCCGAGCAGCGCGGCGCAGAGATCCTGACCGGCGGCAAGAGCGGCTCGAACCAAGGGTTCTTCTATCAGCCCACGGTCATTCGCAATGCGCCCGACAACAGCCTGTTGATGACGGAGGAGCCGTTCGGTCCGCTGGCGCCGATCACCCCATTCAGTGCGTTCGACGAGGCTTTGACAAAAGCCAATTCACTTCCCTTCGGTCTTGCTTCCTACATCTTCACCGCCAGCACCGAAACGGCGCTGGCTGCATCGGATGGGTTGGAAGCCGGCATGGTGGCGGTCAACAGCCTCGGCCTTGGCCTGGTCGAAACGCCATTTGGCGGCGTGAAGGACAGCGGCTACGGGCAGGAAGGCGGCACAGAAGGCCTTGAGGCGTTTACCGTCAAGAAATTTGTCAGCCTGATGTAGCGCAGCAATCAGACGATAGCCGAAACACGCACGCTGCGTCCGGCCGTAAATGTTGAAAAGCCCCGTCGGATTTCGGCGGGGCTTTGTTTTGGCGGGACGGGCCCTGCTTCATGCGCACTGCACCACTGGACAGGCGACCGGACTCACCTGTGAGGAAGTTAGCCGCTGCAGCCGCAGGCCGGAACCAATACGGCACGCCCGACGATTTCCCCGTCGCGCAGCTGCTCCAGCGTGCGGGTGGCGCTTTCGAGCGGCAGTTGGGACACCGGGATCGGAGGCAGGTTCTTCG
>JADQCC010000023.1 GCA_016278295.1 Roseovarius sp.
ACAGCGTGTCATGCCGCCCTCCCGGTGAAAATCGTTCAAATGCGCGCTTTAAACGATCCTTAAGCCCTGGCGCGCACCCTGCAAGCGCAGATGGAATCGGAGGGCGGCATGGGGCGCAAGGGAAAATGGGCGAATATCCCCGCCGGGCATGACAGCCCGCTCAACTATGCCGTTTCCGCCCGCGACCGGTCGGTGATCGACATGGTCGAGGCGGCGATTCGGCACAAGCAGGTGCTGCTCGCCTATCAGCCGGTGGTCACCGCCGGGCAACCGGACCGCCCGGCCTTCTACGAGGGGTTGATTCGCGTCACCGACCCCACCGGCCGCGTGATCCCCGCGCGCGAGTTCATCGAACAGGTGGAAACGCGCGAGAGCGGGCGCATCATCGACTGCCTCGCGCTGGAAAAGGGGCTGGCCACCCTCGCCGAATACCCCGACCTGCGGCTGTCGATCAACATGTCGGCGCGCTCCATCGGCTATCGCCGCTGGATGCGCACGCTGGGCAAGGGGCTGTCGGGCGACCCCACGATCGCCGAACGGCTGATCCTGGAGATCACCGAAAGCTCTGCCATGCTGGTGCCGGAACTGGTCATCGGCTTCATGACCGAATTGCAGGCCAAGGGTGTGGGCTTTGCCCTCGATGATTTCGGCGCAGGCTATACATCGTTCAGATTCCTCAAGGATTTCTTCTTCGATGTGCTCAAGATCGACGGGCAGTTCATTCGCGGCATCGCCACCAGTGCCGACAACCAGGTGCTTGCCGCCGCGCTGCTGAGCATCGGGCAGCAATTCGACATGGTCACCGTCGCCGAAAGCGTCGAGCGCGCGGATGACGCCGCCTATCTGACGGCGCTCGGGCTCGACTGTCTCCAGGGCTACTATTTCGGCGCGCCGACGGTGCGCCCGCCCTGGCTCGATACCGGGTTTGCGCAGGCCACCGGCTGAAACCGGGCTGCGGCATAAGGCCTCCACCGTTGCCGCGACGCAGCACTTGCGCTAAGACGCGACGGAACACTGGCGCGCCGCGCCAGCCCATCCCGGAGGAGGATATCCATGACCAATGTCGTAATCGCATCCGCTGCGCGCACCGCTGTCGGCTCTTTTGGCGGCGCGTTCGCCACCATTCCGGCCCACGATCTCGGCGCTGCCGTGCTCGAGGCGGTGGTCGCGCGCGCGGGCATCGACAAGGCCGAAGTCTCCGAGACGATCCTCGGCCAGGTGCTCACCGCCGCGCAGGGCCAGAACCCGGCGCGCCAGGCGCATGTCAACGCCGGCCTGCCCATCGAATCGGCAGCCTGGGGCATCAACCAGGTCTGCGGCTCGGGCCTGCGCGCGGTGGCGCTCGGCGCCCAGCACATCCAGCTCGGCGATGCGCAGATCGTCTGCGCCGGCGGACAGGAAAGCATGACGCTGTCGCCCCATGCCGCGCATCTGCGCGCGGGCCACAAGATGGGCGACATGACATACATCGACACGATGATCCGCGACGGGCTCTGGGATGCGTTCAACGGCTATCACATGGGCCAGACCGCCGAGAACGTCGCCGACAAGTGGCAGGTCACCCGCGAGACGCAGGACGCGTTCGCCGTGGCCAGCCAGAACAAGGCCGAGGCCGCGCAGAAGGCCGGGCGCTTCGACGACGAGGTGATCCCCTTCACCGTCAAGACCCGCAAGGGCGAGACGGTGGTGGACAAGGACGAATACATCCGCCACGGTGCCACCATCGAGGGCATGCAGAAGCTGCGCCCCGCCTTTACCAGGGACGGATCGGTCACCGCCGCCAACGCCAGCGGTCTCAACGACGGGGCCGCCGCGACCCTGCTGATGTCCGCTGACGAGGCCGGGCGCCGCGGCATCACCCCGCTGGCGCGCATCGCCTCGTATGCCACCGCCGGGGTCGATCCGTCGATCATGGGCGTCGGGCCGGTCAATGCCAGCCGCAAGGCGCTGGAAAAGGCGGGGTGGAGCGTGGATGACCTCGACCTTGTCGAGGCCAACGAGGCGTTTGCCGCGCAGGCCTGCGCCGTCAACAAGGAGATGGGCTGGAACCCCGACATCGTGAACGTCAACGGCGGCGCCATCGCCATCGGTCACCCGATCGGCGCGTCCGGCTGCCGTATCCTCAACACGCTGCTGTTCGAGATGCAGCGCCGCGGTGCGAAAAAGGGCCTTGCCACGCTGTGCATCGGCGGCGGCATGGGCGTTGCCCTGTGCGTGGAGCGCCCGTGACCGGCGCGCGGTGACGCGGGCACGGATCATCAAAGGGCGCCCCGCGCGGGTGCCCTTTTTTTCCGGCCAGCGTCTTGCACATCCGCGCCTCGGAAAATTTATCGCGCAACATTGTTGCGCCTGCCCTGCTGAGCCGATAATCAAGTTACGTACCAAGCCATAGCGGAGGACATCATGGCCAGAACTGCACTCGTCACCGGGGGGTCGCGCGGGATCGGCGCCGCCATTTCCAAGGCGCTCAAGGCCGACGGCTACACCGTTGCCGCCACCTATGCCGGCAACGATGAGGCCGCCGCGAAATTCACCGGGGAAACCGGCATCAAGACCTACAAGTGGAACGTGGCCGATTACGACGAGTCCAAGGCCGGGATCGCACAGGTCGAGGCCGATCTCGGCCCGATCGACATCGTCGTGGCCAACGCGGGCATCACCCGCGACGCGCCCTTCCACAAGATGACGCCACAGCAGTGGAAAGAGGTGATCGACACCAACCTCACCGGCGTGTTCAACACCGTCCACCCGGTGTGGCCGGGCATGCGCGAGCGCGGCTTTGGCCGGGTCGTGGTGATCTCTTCGATCAACGGCCAGAAGGGTCAGTTCGCGCAGGCCAACTATGCCGCGACCAAGGCCGGCGATCTCGGTATCGTGCGCAGCCTCGCGCAGGAGGGGGCGGCCAAGGGCATCACCGCCAACGCCGTGTGCCCCGGCTACATCGCCACCGAAATGGTCATGGCGGTGCCGGAAAAGGTGCGCGAGGCGATCATCGGCATGATCCCGGCGGGCCGTCTCGGCGAGCCGGAGGAAATCGCCCGCTGCGTGCGCTTTCTCGTCTCCGACGACGCGAGCTTTATCAACGGCTCGACCATCTCTGCCAATGGCGGGCAGTTCTTCTCGTAATCAAACGAGCGTACCGGGGGCCGGGCCACGCGCCCGGTCCCGCGTCGCCTGTCAGGTGTGCACTGTCAGGCGTTTACCCTCAGGCGTTTACCCTCAGGCGCTCGATTTCCTCCTTGATTTTCAGCTTCTGTTTCTTGAGATCCGCGAGTTCCAGCGAGCTTACTCCCGGGGCGCGTTGCGCCGCCTCCACCTTTTCCGAGAGCGCGTGATGTTTCTTCTTCAGTTCCTCGATATGCGAACTCAAGCTCATTGGCTGTCTCCTCAGTGAAATGGGTGTCCTACGGACATGGGAATTGCAGCACAGTTTTACAATTCTGTCACGCTGCGCCCGCGAGATGCGCAACTTTTTTCCGATCGGATTTTCGGCAATTCACCGGCAAAAGGGCAGGGGGGCCGCGTCGCGCAGGACCGAGGCCGTTGATCGTGTGAGGTTTTCCCGGTCGCCCGCGTGGCGTGGCCCCTCGTGCAGCAGCCAGCCGTCGCACAGCCGCAGGCCTGCGCGTCCGCCCTTGCGCGCGCGCACCAGCACCAGCCGCGCCGCCCGTCCGCGCCGGGGAATCAGCGGCAGCACCTCGACCGAGCCGCGCATCGCCGCCAGCAGATCGGCCAGCCGCTCGGCCCGGTGGATGACGCAGACATGCCCCCCCGGACGGCAGCGCCGCAGCGCCGCCGCGATCCAGTCGGCCAGCGGCAGCGCCTCGCCCGCG
>JADQCC010000216.1 GCA_016278295.1 Roseovarius sp.
CGGTCCTCGAAGGCGCGCATCTGGTGCGACGCGCGCACGAGAATGGCGATTTCATCAAGACCGAATGTCTGTGGTAGCGGCAGGTTGCTTAATCCCTTTGGGCTCGAAGCTTCCGCCCGCATCAGATTAATTTGGTGAATATCACCCGAAGAATTTAATGAATGCGCGCCGCCCTTTGCTAGACGCTCTGCTTCCTGCGCTGGTGTAGTAGAACGGGTATTCTGGCGTCGTTTAGCAATACCAGAAGTTCCAGTATGCATCGCCTCCACTTCCTCGCCGATCCAGCGCGCCTCTTCCTCGCCGTCCCAATGGCCGATCAGGCGCACCTTCTCGCCCGTCTCGGCCTCGGTCCACAATTCCTTGCCGAGCCGCCCGGTATTGGCCGAAATCACCCCGCCCGCCGCAGCGAGGATATGCGGCGTCGAGCGGTAATTCTGCTCCAGCCGGATCACCGCCGCGCCGGGAAAATCCTTCTCGAACCGCAGGATATTGCCCACCTCGGCCCCGCGCCAGCCATAGATCGACTGGTCGTCATCGCCCACGCAGCAGATGTTGCGATGCCCCCCCGCCAAGAGCCGCAGCCACAGGTATTGGGCGACGTTGGTATCCTGGTACTCGTCCACGAGGATGTATTTGAACCAGCGCTGATACTGCGCCAGCACGTCCGGCTGCGCCTGAAAGATCGTCACCACGTGCAACAGAAGATCGCCGAAATCGACGGCGTTCAGCTCCTTCAACCGCGCCTGATAGAGCCGGTAGAGCGCGGGGCCCTTGCCGTCATAGGCCGACGCCTCGGAGGCGGGCAGGTTGGCGGGCGTCCACGCGCGGTTCTTCCACTGGTCGATGATCCCCGCCAGCATCCGCGCGGGCCAGCGCTTGTCGTCGATATTCGCCGCCTGCACCAGTTGCTTGAGCAGGCGCAGCTGGTCGTCGGTGTCGAGGATGGTGAAATTCGACTTGAGGTCCACCAGTTCCGCGTGTCGCCGCAAGAGCCTGACGCAAATCGCGTGGAACGTGCCCAGCCACGGCATCCCCTCCACGCTCTGCCCCATGAGCTGCGACACGCGCCCTTTCATCTCGCGCGCGGCCTTGTTGGTAAAGGTCACGGCGAGGATCTCATTGGGCCGCGCGCGCCCGGTGTTGAGCAGGTGCACGATCCGCGTCGTAAGCGCCTTGGTCTTGCCGGTGCCCGCGCCCGCCAGCATCAGCACCGGGCCATCCAGCGTTTCCGCCGCGCGGCGCTGCTCGGGGTTCAGATCGTCGAGATAGGGCGCGGGCCGCGCGGCCATCGCGCGCGCCGCAAGGCCCGCACCCTCAAAGGCATCGGATTCGTCGAAACTGCTCATGCCCCTTGATAGCGCGCCCACCCCCCGAGATAAAGCCCGTGTTCAGGATATGTTCCACAGGCGTCACGGCACTGGACAAGCACCGGAAAACCCGGACAAATGCCGTCCATGAGCCTGCACGCACGATACCCCGCCGTCGCCGACCTGCGCGCCCGCGCGCGCACCCGCATCCCGCGTTTCGTCTGGGAATATCTCGACAGCGGCACCGGGGCGGAGGCCACCAAGGCACGCAACCGGGTGATGCTCGACCGGGTGATGCTCAGCCCCTCGATCCTGCACGGCGAGTTCACGCCCGAGATCGGCACCACGCTCTTCGGGCAGGACCATGCCCTGCCGGTGGGGATCGCGCCGGTGGGCATGTCGGGGATGGTCTGGCCCGATGCCGAGCGGATGCTCGCGCGCGCCGCCACGGCGGCGGGTATTCCCTACACGCTCTCGACCGTGGCGGCGGCACGCCCCGAGAACGTGGGGCCGCACCTGAACGGACAGGGCTGGTTCCAGATGTATCCGCCGCGCGACCCGGACATCCGCACCGACATGCTGAAACGCGCGCGCGACGCCGGGTTCCCGGTGCTGGTGATGACGGTCGATGTGCCGGTTGGCGCGCGGCGCGAGCGGCAGGTGCGCTCCGGGCTGACCACGCCGCCACGCCTGACACCGCGGCTGATGGCGCAGGTGGCGCGCTGCCCTGTCTGGGGGCTGGGGATGGCGCGGATGGGCATGCCGCGGATGCGGCTGATCGACGATTACGCCGGGCAGACCAGGGGCCTGCCCTCCAACAAGCACGCAGGGTATCTGCTGCGCACCTCGCCCGACTGGGACTACCTGCGCTGGTTGCGCGACGCGTGGGACGGACCACTCGTCGTCAAGGGCGTGCTGCGCGCCGACGACGCCGCGCGGATCGAGACCGAGGGCGCCGACGCGGTCTGGATCTCGAATCACGCGGGCCGCCAGTTCGACGCCGCCCCCGCCACCATCGAGGCGCTGCCCGCGATCCGCGCCGCCACCGCGCTGCCCCTGATCCTCGACGGTGGCGTGGAGGGCGGGCTGGATATCCTGCGCGCCATCGCTCTGGGCGCGGATTTCGTGATGATGGGCCGGGCCTGGCATTACGCGCTCGGCGCGCTCGGCGCGCGCGGCCCCGCGCATCTCGCCGACATCCTCGCCGAGGATCTGCGCGCCAACATGGGCCAGCTTGGCACAAGACGGCTCGCCGATATGCGTGACCGGCTGCTCCCGTCCGGGTAGGGCACCCCACCCGCACGGTGAGGAAAAACCCTCACACGGCGGATACCGGGAATGCCGGATTGCGCAAACCTTTCACAAATCCTACAAGACGCCAGCGCCGTGCCGCAGCGCGGCAAAGGATCAGAGACCATCGGGGAGAGAGCGCCAATGGCCGAATTCCGGAAAATCCTCATCGCCAATCGTGGCGAGATCGCAATTCGCGTGATGCGCGCGGCCAACGAGCTTGGCAAGCGCACCGTCGCCGTCTTCGCCGAAGAGGACAAGCTCAGCCTCCATCGGTTCAAGGCAGACGAAGCCTATCGCATCGGCGCGGGCATGGGGCCGGTCGCGGCCTACCTGTCGATCGAGGAAATCATCCGCGTGGCCCGCGATTGCGGCGCCGACGCGATCCACCCCGGCTATGGCCTCCTGTCGGAAAACCCCGATTTCGTCGATGCCTGCGCGGCGGCGGGGATCACGTTCATCGGCCCCAGGGCCGACACCATGCGCGCGCTTGGCGACAAGGCGAGCGCGCGGCGCGTGGCCATCGAGGCGGGCGTGCCGGTCATCCCCGCCAGCCACGTTCTCGACGACGACATGGTGCGCACCCGCGCCGCCGCCGACGAGGTCGGCTATCCGCTGATGCTCAAGGCGTCCTGGGGCGGCGGCGGGCGCGGCATGCGCCCGATCAACGGCCCCGACGAACTGGAGGAAAAGGTGCTCGAGGGCCGGCGCGAGGCCGAGGCGGCATTCGGCAACGGCGAGGGTTATCTCGAAAAGATGATCCTGCGCGCCCGCCATGTCGAGGTGCAGATCCTCGGCGACAGCCACGGCAATATGTATCACCTCTACGAGCGCGACTGCTCGGTGCAGCGCCGCAACCAGAAGGTCGTGGAGCGCGCCCCCGCCCCCTATCTCAGCGAGGCGCAGCGCGAGGAGATTTGCCAGCTCGGCCACCGCATCTGCAAGCACGTCAATTACGAATGCGCGGGCACGGTCGAGTTCCTGATGGATATGGATACCGGCGCCTTCTACTTCATCGAGGTCAACCCGCGCGTGCAGGTCGAGCACACCGTGACCGAAGAGGTCACCGGCATCGACATCGTGCAGGCGCAGATCAAGATCGCCGAGGGCAAGACCCTGACCGAGGCCACCGGCAAGGCGTCGCAATACGACATCACCCTCAACGGTCACGCGCTCCAGACCCCGGATCACCA
>JADQCC010000256.1 GCA_016278295.1 Roseovarius sp.
TCGCCCGCCGCGAAGCGCTCGCGCAGGATGTCGAGCGCATCGCGGCGACGGCCGCCCGGCCCGCGACCGTCCGAGAGCCATTTCACCGCGAGGATGATCAGCGCGATGACAACGCCCCAGAACACAAGCATCATCACCATGCCGCCCAACATGCCATAACCGCCTCCCCACATCATGTGACCATATCCTCCTTGCCAGTCTTGTCCGGGGTCCGCCGCGGCCAGTGTCGGTACCGCGAGCCCCATGATTGCCGTCAGTGCCGTGCGTCTCATATTCTTGTTCCTTCTGCTGGAGTTTCATCTTCGGTGGTCATCTCTTGCGCCAGCGGGATGGTAATCACCGCCAGGAGCCCGCCTTCGGAGCGGTTCTCCAACCGGATATCGCCGCCGTGCCCGCGCACGATCGCCCGCGCGATGGCAAGGCCCAGCCCGTGCCCCCCGGTTTCAAGCGAGCGGGACGTCTCGACCCGGTAGAACGGCGCGAAAACCTCTTCGAGCTCCTCCTCGGGGATGCCGGGGCCGTCATCCGTCACCTCGATCACCAGATCGTCGCCCGCGCGCCGCCAGCCGAGCGTGGCGCCGCCGCCGTAACGGATGGCGTTTTCCGCGACATTGCGGATCGCCCGGCGCATCGCCAGCGGACGCAACCGCACCCGGAGCGGCGGCCCGCCGTTCAGCGTGAATGGCGTGGCCATGTCGTCCGCAAGCGCCCGCAGCCAGTCGTCCAGATCGACGGTCTCCGAAGGTTCGCGCCCCGCCAGACCCTCGGCAAAGTTGAGCGTCGCCTCGGCCATCATCTGCATCTCGTCGATGGAGGCGATCAGGCTCTCGCGCGTCTCGTCATCCTCCACCAGTTCGGCATCGACCCGCATCGCGGTGAGCGGCGAGCGCAGGTCATGGCCCACGGCGGCAAGGATCCGGGTGCGATCCGCGACAAAGCGCGTCAGCCGCTCCTGCATCCGGTTGAAGGCGCGGGTGAGGTTGCGCACCTCGTCGGGGCCGCTCGCGGGCAGCATCTCCACCGCATCGCCCCGCCCGAGCCGTTCGGCGGCCCGCGAAAGGTGCCGCAGAGGTCCGGTGACGCGCGTCATGACGAACCAGAAGACCGCGACAAGGATCAGCGCCGCCGTCAGCCCGAATGTCAGGAACGAGACGAGCGGCCATTGCAGCGGCGGGCGCTCGAACCGCGTGGCGACGTTCAGCCACTGGCCACCGGCCAGCGCGATCGACAGCGTCATCTCGACCGCCTGCATCCGGTCGCGCATCATCTCGCTGTGCATTGCAGTCATTTGCGGCGACATGCCGGGCATTGGCCGGACCGGAATCGCGACTTTCCTGAGATTGACCCGGATGTCGCGGCTGAGATTGTCACCCAGAAGTGCCCGGACACGCTTTTCGATGTAGTCGGCGTGATTATGGTCGGGCACCGTGACGCTTGGGTCGGGCGCAAGATCGAACCGGACGAGCGGCGAGTTCGCGGCCCGCACGATGGCGGCCTCCAGCTTGGGCGGCGCCTCTTCCAGCAGGCGCACCACGTTGGCGGCGCGGCCGGCGGCCTCGAACCCGACGGCGGCGCGGATGGCGAGGCTGCGCTCGTCGGCAAAGAGCCACAGGCTGACCGTCTGCGCGATCACCAGCGCCGCGAGGATCAGGATCACGAGTTGCGCGCGCAGGCTGCCCAGCCACCGCCGGGTCACGCGACCACCTCGACATCGGCGTTCAGGCTGTAGCCCCGGTTGCGGACGGTCGCGATGATCGCCGGGCGCAAGGCATCGGCCTCGATCTTGCGCCGCAGGCGGCTGATCTGGTTGTCGATGGTACGGTCGAGCGGCCCCGCCGCGCGCCCCGCCGTGAGATCGAGAAGCTGCTCGCGGCTCAGAGCCGTGCGTGGTCGGGCCAGCAGAACGCTCAGCAGCCGGAAATCTGCGGTGGTCAGCTGCACGCGGTTGCCATCCGCGCGGGTGAGGACATGGGCATCGGCCTCGAGCGTGAGCCCCGCGAAGCGCACGGTGTGACCCGCGAGTGGTCCGCCCTCGGTCTGCGCCTGCGGCGCGCGCCGCAGCACGGCCTTGATCCGCGCCAGAAGCTCGCGCGGGTTGAACGGTTTGGGCAGGTAATCGTCGGCGCCGACCTCCAGCCCCACGATCCGGTCCGTATCCTGCCCGAGCGCCGTGAGCATGATGATCGGCAGCCGTTTCTCGGCCGATATCCGCCGGCAGACCGACAGCCCGTCCTCGCCCGGCATCATCACGTCGAGCACCATCAGGTCGTAATGACCGCTCGCCAGCCTGGCGTCCATGTCGTGCGCGTCCTTCGCCGCCGTCGCGCGCATGCCGTTGCGCTCCAGAAAACGCGTGACCGAGTCGCGGATCTGACGGTGGTCATCGACGATGAGGATATGCGGCATGGCATTCATCCCTGATGTTTACCCAATGCACGGCGACGCGGTCAGCCCCGCAGTTGTAACGGATTGTATCAATGACCGATGCTGCGACAAACGGATACAATTCAGGGCATGACGCGCCTTTTGTCATCCTGTCTTATGCCCCATGTCGGTGGAACATTCGACATTCAGGAGGATCGAACCATGAAGATGCACATGAAACTGACGGCTGTGACCGCTGTCCTTTTGGGCCTCGGCGGGGCCGCGCTCGCTCACGACCGAGGCGGCCCGTGGCCGGGTGCCGGGAATCACGGCATGATGCCGGAGGTGATGCGCATGCATGAGCAGATGATGGGCGACGACGGCCCCATGCCCGGCCCCATGTCCGGCATGGGACCGGGCATGATGGGGATGATG
Organism: Roseovarius sp.; assembly: GCA_016278295.1. Lineage (GTDB taxonomy): Bacteria > Pseudomonadota > Alphaproteobacteria > Rhodobacterales > Rhodobacteraceae > Roseovarius. The sequence continues at coordinate 2,800 of JADQCC010000256.1, forward strand.
GGCGGCCAGGGCATGGGCATGATGGGAATGGCGATGGAGCGGTTCGACGCCGACGGCAACGGCACGGTCACCCCGGACGAGGGGCGTGCGGGCCTGCAGGCCTTGCTGGCGGATTATGATGCCGACAACGACGAAGCCCTCTCGCTGTCGGAATTCGAGACCCTGCACAGCGCCATGATCCGCGAAACCATGGTGGACCGCTTCCAGTTTCTCGACGATGATGGCGACGGCGCGGTGACCATGGACGAGATCGTCAAACCGGCGGACATGATCGGAGGGATGCAGCAAATGTATCAGCGCATGATGTCGGACGGCATGATGCCCGGACCTCAGGGCGGCATGCAAGGCAATGGCAGCATGATGGGTACCCCCGGCATGGGCCGGATGGACAACAACTGACCGCCGCCGAAACCCGCTGACCGCCCGCCCGGCTCCGCCCTGCGCGGGACCGGGCCACAACCAGGAAAGACAGGAAGTCATGGCATATACCTATGACCGGCTGCTGCCGAAGACCGGTATCGACGAGGCAGAAAACCGCGTTCGTGCCGCGCTGACAGACGCCGGCTTTGGCGTGCTGACCGAGATCGACGTCAAGGCCACGATGAAAAAGAAGATCGACAAGGACATGTCGGGCTACAAGATTCTCGGCGCCTGCAACCCGGGCATGGCGTGGGAGGCCCTCGGCATTGAGCCGCGGATCGGTGCGATGCTGCCCTGCAACGTGATCCTGCGCAGCGTCGATGGCGGCACCGAGGTCAGCGCCATCGACCCGGTCGCCTCGATGCAGGCGGTGGACAATACCGAGTTGCACAAGGTCGCCGGGCAGGTCCGCGACATGCTCAAGCAGGCGGTCGAAAATGCCTGATGCCGAATCGACCGAAATTTGCATCGCCGAGGGCTTGCCAGCCTGAGTGTCGAGACGGGATTGCCAACTTGTTTGCCCGTCGGCGTTCGCATAGGCAGCCGGTATGAAGA
>JADQCC010000305.1 GCA_016278295.1 Roseovarius sp.
CAGAGCCTGCCGCGTGAAATGGCAGAGCGCCGCCCGCTACCCGGTATCGCGCCGCTTGATCCGGCGACATGGCTTCGCGTGGACGAGGCATTCGCCGCGCAGATGGCAGAGCGTGCGCGGCTTCTAACCGGGCGGCGCGACGATGTGATCGCCGTCACCGAGGGGGCCGGTGCGGCGATGGACGAGCTTTTGCAGTTCGTGCTGGACTGGTTGGCCGCGCACGGCGATGGCTACGACATTTCCGCAAAAGAGGCGCGGCGGCCCGATGGCGTGACGATGCCCATCGACCGCGCCGATCCGATGGGCACGCTGGGCCACCTGGTGCAGGAGGACCTGTGCCTGATGGAAAAGCGCGGGGAGGAGCATGTGCTCACCGCCGCGGTGCTGTGCTTTCCGGCAAGCTGGCGGCTGGCGGAAAAGATCGGCCGCCCGCTGACCGCGATCCACGTGCCGGTGCCGGAATACGACGCCGGCCTCGCGCGGCGCGTGCAGCGGCTCTTTGACGGGGTGCAGCCGGGGCGGCCCTTGTGGCGGTTCAACGCGCTCAACTATGCCGATCCGGTGCTGCACCAGCCGCGCACGCGCGAGCAGCCGGACAAGACCGCGGACCTGCCTTACCTGCGCTCCGAGCGGCAATGCGTGCTGCGCCTGCCGCGCACGCGCGCCTGCGTATTCTCGATCCACACCTACATCCTGGCGCGGTAGCGGGCGCGCCCGATCGCGCCCGCTTTCATCATTCAGGCTGCGTCGAGCACCACGTGGGGCTGGCCGTCGGACGTCTTGGCCAGTGTGCGTCCAGCGTCATTCACGACGCAGTTGATTTGCCGCCGGTACGAACTGAACCAGTCGGAGCGCACCACATCGACGGGCTGGTCAAAGACGATGGTCAGATGCCGATGGCCACCGATGGCCTCTCGCACCGCCTTGATCCGCCCGGTAAAGCCGTGGCCCAGATAGCGGCCTGACACGGCCTGACACGGCCTGTCCCACCTGCCAGCGCGGCGCCGACGCATTGCCGAGCGCGGCCGAGAGCGTGACCCAAGGTCAGAAAACGGGAAAATATCTGACAGAACTTCACCAAAGGCACGCGGCCTCGCGAACGGCGGGGGCCTGCGCCCCATGCTGGTGCGAAGTAGGGACTGGCACCCGCGCTGTCAACGGGGGGGCAACAGCTTCATGTCGCGGGCCGCGAGGCTCAGCTGCTGATGAGGAGCGGCTGCGCCTCGCGCAGGGCGGTGTAGGCAAGCAGGGCGGCCCCCACGGGTGGCGCGTGCAGGAACAGCGTCATCCCCAGCGTGACCACCGTCAGGCGCAGCGGCTGCGACAGGGTCGCGGGCAGGGCCTCGGGCTCGATCGCGTCGCGCTGCCACCCGCCCTCGCGCGCCTCGACACGCTTGCGGCGGCCGGTCTCGATGTCCTCGGGCCGCAGCCGCGGCGCGGTCGCTCCCAGCAGATCAAATGTCCGGTCCAGCAGCGCCGTGCCGACCGCCTGCGAGGACGGGCCGCGCAGCAGCGCGTCGTAGGGCAGGTAGCGGCCCACCCGTTCCAGCGCGCGCTCCAGCAGCACGCCATAGGCCCCCCGGTCAAAGCTGGTGCCGAGGCGCTTTCTGCGCGGCGGCGGGCCGATGGCGATGACGAGGTAATGCGGGCGGTCCTCGCGCTCCGGCGGCAGCCAGCCGAGCGCGATGCGCACGCATTCACGGTCGAGAAGCGCTATATCGTCGCCGTCCCATGTCAGGCGGCGCACCTGCGTGGCCAGCCCGTGCGAGGCGATGTCAAACTCTTCGACGATGTCGGGAAATTCCATCCCCGGCGGGCCGTGATATTCCAGTGCGGCGATTTCGCCGTATGTCTGCCTGCTCATGATTTGCCTTTCGGCTTGCTCCTGTCCTGAAGCGGATGGAAACCACATGCACCGTTTAAACCCGTCTCTCCGTCTCCTTCGCACTCGTCACGCCCGTCACACGCGCCCTTTCGGCGGTGCACCGTCTCACCCCTTGTCAATCTGCGCCGCCATGATGGCGATCGCCTTCTGATACACACCGGCGGCGTTCCATTCCTGGATCACCGCGAAATTCGGCTCGCCCTCCTGATAGCCCTTGCCCGGCTGCCAGCCCTTGGCGCGCAGGAAATTCGCGGTCGAGGCCAGGGCGTCGGCGAGGTCATAGAAATCCACTTGCCCGTCACCATCGCCATCCACGCCATAGCGCAGCGCGTTTCCGGGCAGGAACTGTGTATGACCCAGCTCGCCATGCCGGGCCCCTCGCGTCTCGGGGGTGATCGCGCCCCGGTCCACCAGCTTCAGCGCCCCGATGGCATGGGGACGGAAGAAATCCGACCGGCGGCAATCATAGGCCAGCGTGACGATGGCCGAGACCACCGAACTGTCGCCCATGAAGCGGCCGAACCCCGTCTCCATCCCGTGGATCGCGATCAGCACGCCGGCGGGCACGCCGTAATACCGCTCGAGCGAGTCGTAAAAGGCCGCGTTGCCCGCCCGCCGCTTGCGGCCCTGCGCCACGATGACCGGCGCGCCGCGGATTTCCATGAACCTGTCGAGGCTGTAGCGAAAGCTTTTCTGATTGCGGTCGGCGGCGATGGTGGGCCGCGCATAGGCGGCCCCGCGCAGCGCCTCTATCCCGCGCTGACCGACACCCGCGTCGGCGGCTTGCCGCGCGAAATCGCGCTTCCACGCCTCAAAACCCTGCGCGTTGTTGCCGCATTCGGCGGCCCACGCCGCCCCTGTGCCGCCCGACAGCATGGCCGCCCAAAGGGCCAGGACCGCAAGGCGCGGCGCGGCAGGTGTCGGCTTGGCTTGCATTGTCACTTTCCCCCTCGGTGCACACACGGCGCCACCATACCGCGCCACTGCGGTGGGACAAGGCCCCTCGCGGGCGGCAGCGGGGCGGGGGCGTGTCATCCGCCCAGGGTCGCGATCAGGTTCGCCGCCTGTGCGATCTGCCCGTGCGTGGCCAGCACCATGAACGTGCCGGTAAGCGCCACGGTCTGCGAGGTGAGGCGCATGTTCTCGCCGCGCAGCAGGTTGACCACCGTGAGCGCCGCGGCGACCGGCAGGGCAAAGAGACCGATGGCAAAGGTCAGCATCCAGACGCTGAGCCGCAGCGGCGCGGTCGGTTCGCGGATGTCATCGGGCTGCGACATGGCGTCGGCCTCTGCCGGGTCCGGGTCGCGAAACGCGGCGCGCAGCGCGTCGAGCCGCTCTTCCTCGGTCCGGTCGCGGCCGAAACCGGGCATCTGCGCGCGCAATTGTGCATAGGCTGTCTCGATATCGGGCAGCCGCTTGCGGCGGCGGTCGGTCGCTGCCGCCGCGGGGCGCACCGGTGCCGGCATCGCGGCGGTGTTGGCCACGGCCGCGCGGAACTCGGCCCGCGTCAGCACCGCGCGTGGATCGGTCCATTGCACGTAATCGGGCACCAGCGTCGCCTGAAGCCCGGCGAGCAGATGCGCGATCAGCGTCTCGGATGAGGTCTGCGCGCGCGCCTCGTCATCCGTTCCGCGCCCGAGGCTCAGCTCGAGGATATGCGCCGGGTTGGTGTCGATTCGCGGCAGCGGTCGACCCTCGGTGATCCGCACCCGGCAGACAAGATCCCGCGCGCGCACCGTCGCCTGCGTGTCGCTTTCGCAGCGCCGTTCCTCCACCCGCTCGCCCAGACGGTCGAGCGCGTCGGCGATGCCGCAGGTGATCGCGGCAATATCAAAGGATTTCTTACCCAAGAACACTAG
>JADQCC010000211.1 GCA_016278295.1 Roseovarius sp.
ATTACGGCTTCAACAAATCCCACGCCGCCGCCTATGCGGTGGTCAGCTATCAGACCGCGTGGCTCAAGGCCAATCACCCGGTGGAGTTCATGGCGGGTGTCATGAATTGCGATATCCACCTCACCGACAAGCTCGCCGTCTATTTCGAGGAGGTGAAGAAGGGGCTCGCGCTCGACTGGGCCGGGCCTTGCGTGAACCGGTCGGCGGCGGATTTCGTGGTGCGCGGGGGGGTGCTGCATTACGCGCTTGGCGCGCTCAAGAACGTGGGTGTCGAGGCGATGAAGCTCATCGTGGAGGGGCGGGGTGAGCGGCCCTTTGCCACGCTCTACGATTTCGCCCGGCAGGTCGATCTCAAGCGGATTGGCAAGCGGTCGCTGGAAATGCTGGCGCGGGCGGGTGCCTTCGATGCGCTGGATCGCAACCGCCGCCGCGTGTTCGAGAGCATTGACGCGCTGATGAACTATTCGGCGGCGATACACGAGCAGAAGAATTCGAGCCAGGTCTCGCTCTTCGGCGATGCCGGGGAGGACTTGCCCGAGCCGCGCCTCGCACCGGTGGAGGATTGGCTGCCCGCCGAGCGGCTGACCGAGGAATTCAAGGCCGTGGGTTTCTATCTCTCGGGCCACCCGCTCGACGATTACATGACCGTGCTCAAGCGGCAGGAGGTCAAGACGCTCGACGAGGTGATGGCGCGCGCAGAGCGGGGGCCGTTTCTCGCCAAGATGGCCGGGGTGGTGGCCGGGCGGCAGGAGCGGAAATCGGCGCGCGGCAACCGCTTTGCCTTTGCCCAGCTCAGCGATCCGACCGGCAGCTACGAGGTCACGCTGTTCTCCGAGGTGCTGGAGAAGTCCCGCGATTTTCTCGAGGCCGGCGCGCAGGTGGTGATCACCGCCGAGGCGACGATGGAGGCGGACCAGTTGAAGCTGTTGTGCCGAACGGTGCAGCCGGTTGATGGAATGGTGGCCGATGCCGGGGCGGTGGGGCTGTGCGTGTTCGTCGATCAGGTCGAGGCCATCGGCTCGGTCGCGGCGGTGCTGGACGGTGCGGCCAAATCGGTGCGCACGGCGCGGCCCGGCCCGATCCGGTTCCGGCTCCTTGGCGCAGGGTTGCCCGGCGAGGTGGAGATCGACAGCGGTGCGGAATACCCCGTCAACCCGCAGATCAAGGGCGCAATCCGAAGTCTGACCGGCGTGGTCATGGTCGAGGAGATATAGCCCGGCGCGGTTAAGCTGATCTTAACCGGCGCGGGGCAAGGCTCGGTCATGCGGTGGATCGCGCTTGTCCTCATGGCCGTGCTGGCCGCCTGTTCGCATCCTTCCCCGGCGTTCTGGGGCGTCGCCCCGGTGCGCGTCAGCGTCGGGCAGAGCACCTTTGACGTGCGGATCGTGGGACGGCACGCGCAGGCGATCCGGCTAAGCCGGGAATGGGCACCGCGCACGATCACCATCGCCCCGCGCGCAGCCGCTGCCATTGCAGAAGTCAGCGGCTGCGCGGTTCCCCGGCTCTGGGGCGATCAGGCGATGCTGGAGGCGGCGCTTGTCTGCGGGCCGGGCGCGGCTGCGCGGCGCGGCGTGCCGCGTGCACAGGATTGCCGCGTGGTGCCGACGCGCAGGCGGTGGACCGAAGTGGCCTGCACCTCGCGCGCCGAGGATCAGCCGAGTGATTTTTCCATGAAGACCGAGCTGGCCGCATCCGGGTAATCGCCGAATGGCCCGCGCCGCACGAACCCGTGGCGCGCATAGAGCCGCAGCGCCGAGTCGAGCCGGTCGCCGGTTTCGAGCCGCAGGAGGGACAGGCCATTTGCCCGCGCCTCGGCCTCGATCCGTGCCAGCAGCGCCTCGGCCACGCCCTGCCCGCGCGCGGTCTCGGCCACGAACATGGATTTCACCTCGCCATAGCCGTCGCGCAGGGCAAGCGCGCCGGTGCCGAGCGTCTCACCCGCGCGCGTCGCCACGAAAAAGCGGATGTCAGGGGTGCAAAGCGCGTCTGTATCGAGAAAGAAATTGTCCTCGGGCGGAAACAGGGCGCGCATGAGATCGTGCGATTGCCGCAGCAGCGCGGTCGCCCCTGCATCGCGCGGGTCTCCGGGGATAATGGTGAGGCGGGACGGGCCGTGCATGGCGCCGGTTTACGCCAAGCCCGCGCAGCCCGCAAGCAGCCTGCCAGCGGGAAGGTGCGCAATATGCTGTGGATAATCCACCAGCGTTCCCCATATCCTGTGTTTCCATGTTGACAGCCGCGCCCACGGCCCAGCACACTTCCCTATCATCGGAATCATCCATCCCGGGGGCGCGCTGGCGTGCAGTTCTCCAAGCTCAGACTGACCGGTTTCAAGAGCTTCGTCGATCCCACCGACCTGGTGATCGCCGACGGGCTCACCGGTGTCGTGGGCCCCAATGGCTGCGGTAAGTCCAACCTGCTCGAGGCGCTGCGCTGGGCAATGGGAGAAAACCGCCCGACCGCGATGCGCGGCGACGGGATGGAGGACGTGATTTTCGCGGGCTCTGCGAGCCGTCCGGCGCGAAACTTTGCCGAGGTGGTGATCCATCTCGACAATTCCGACCGGCGCGCGCCCGCCGGGTTCAACGATGCCGATCACCTGGAGATTACCCGCCGGATCACCCGCGACGTGGGCTCGGCCTACAAGCTCAACGGCAAGGACGTGCGCGCGCGCGACATACAGATGCTGTTCGCCGATGCCTCGACCGGCGCGCATTCCCCCGCGCTTGTCAGGCAGGGGCAGATCACCGAGCTGATCAACGCGCGCCCCAAGGCGCGGCGGCGCATACTCGAGGAGGCAGCCGGGATTTCCGGCCTCTACCAGCGCCGCCACGAGGCGGAGCTGAAGCTGCGCGGTGCCGAGACAAACCTGACGCGTGTCGATGATGTGGTCGAGCAACTTGCCCAGCAGATTGCGCAACTGGCGCGGCAGGCGAAGCAGGCGGCGCGCTATCGCCAGATCGGCGAGGAATTGCGACGCGCGGAGGGGCTGCTCCTGTGGCGGCGTTATTCGGAAGCTGACGAGGCCCATGCGGCGGCCGAGGCGGCCCTGCGCGAGACCACGACCGAGGCTGCGCGTGCCGAGAGGGCGGCCCGCGAGGCGGCGCGCTTGCGCGCCGGGGCCGATGACGCGCTGCCCGCACGACGCGAGGAAGAGGCGGTCGCCGCCGCGATTGTCCAGCGGCTCGGTGTGCAGCGCGACACGATCGCCGAGCAGGAGAGCGCCGCGCGCGAACGGATCACCACGCTCGAGGCGCGCATCGCCCAGCTCGACCGGGACATGGAGCGCGAGGCCGGGCTCAACCGCGACGCGCAGGAGACCGTCGAGCGCCTCGAATGGGAGGCCGCAGAGCTTGCCAAGGCATCGGAGGGTCACGAAGCGCGCCTTGCCGCAGCGACCGAGGCGGCGAGGGATGCGGCCCGCATCCTCGAGGCGCGCGAGGCGGATCTGAGCCGGCTGACCGAGGACATGGCGCGTCTCTCTGCGCGGCACCAATCCGCGCAGCGCCTGATCGACGATAACCGCAAGACCCTGACGCGTAGCGAGGCCGAGGCCGAACGCGCGCGCGCCGCGCAACGCGAGGCGCGCACGGCCGAGCAGGAGGCGGTGGCCACCTATACCGCCGCGAAGGAGGCGGAGGCAGTGGCGGTGGCCCGCGCGCAGGCGGCGGAGGTTGCGCTCGTGGAGGCCGACGAGGCGCGCGCCGCGGCGCAGTCCCGCGAGGCCGAGGCCCGCGC
>JADQCC010000307.1 GCA_016278295.1 Roseovarius sp.
CGATGATACCGTCGTAGATTTCCGGCACTTCCATCTTGAACAGTTCGGCCATGAATTCGGGCGCGGTGCGGCTAAGGAAGATTTGCGGCCCGCGCTGCTCGCGGCGCACATCCTTGACATAGGCACGGATGCGCTCGCCGGGGCGATAGGCTTCGCGGCCGATCTTCTCGTTGCGGCGCAGCATCGCCTCGCCATAACCCTGAAGCTCGACGACGACGTTGCCATATTCCTCGCGCTTGACGACACCGTTGATGATCGTGCCCGCGCGATCCTTGAACGCCTCGTACTGGCGGTCGCGCTCGGCCTCGCGCACCTTTTGCAGGATCACCTGCTTGGCGCTCTGCGCCGCGATCCGGCCCATCTCGACCGGCGGCACCGCCTCGTGAAACTGATCGCCCGCCTGAGGCGCACCCGCCTCGGCGGGGTCGATCCGCACACCGTCACGCAGCCAGAATTCGTCGCGCCCCGGCGCCGCGGGAACGAAATGTGCCTTGGCCTGCTCAGGCGTGAACTCGGCCTGGTAATTCTCCAGCGCCTCTTCATCGACCACGGTGCGTACGCGGGTGAATGCCGCGCGCCCGGTTTTGCGGTCAATCTTGACATGGATATCCATCTCGGCGCCGTAGCGGCTCTTGGCGGCCCGCGCGAGGCTCTCTTCCATCGCGTCGATCACCAGACCTGGGTCGATCATCTTCTCGCGCGCCACGGCTTCTGCGGTCTGCAAAAGCTCAAGCTGGTTGGCCGATGTGATTGCCATTCTCAGTCCTCCTCGGAACCGCTATCGGTTTCTATCTCGTCAAAATTCGTCTCGTCTATCACGCCCGCCGCCTTGCGCGCGCGCAGCATCTCGCGGATCAGATCTTCGGTCAGGACCAGCTTGGCATCGCTCAGCCAGTCGAATTGCAGGCCGATCGTGCCCTCGTCGACGTTGAGCATCACCTCGTCACCCTCGACACCGGCCAGAACCCCCTTGAACCGCCGCCGCCCGTCGATCATCTCGGCGGTCTCGATCTTCGCCTCGTAGCCCTCGAACTCCTCGAAATCCTTGAGCCGCGTCAGCGGCCGGTCGATGCCCGGGCTCGACACTTCGAGCGTATAGGCATCGGTGATCGGGTCCTCCACGTCGAGAACCGCGCTCACAGCCGTGCTGATCGCGCCACAATCGTCCACTTCGATCCCGCCCTCGGGCCGGTCGGCCATGATCTGCAAGAGCTGCGTCTTGCCGCCCATCAGCCGCACGCGCACAAGCTCGAATCCCATGTCCTCGATCACCGGCGTGATGATCTCGGCCAGTCTGCGGTCAATGGCGGCTTTTGCGATGAGGTCGTTGGTCATTGGTCCAAACATAAAAAAACGGGCGCGCGGCCCGTTGTCTTACCCGGTGGAACCGGCGGAGAGCCCGCGGTGCCGCTGTCAATCGCGCATATAGGCTTCCACCGGGCGCTTTGCAAGCGGGGATTTTCAGGCTGCCGTGCCTCGCATCTCGCCCCAGCCCTCCGACTGCATCTCGCGCAACCGGCTCGCCGTCCGCGCGAACTCGAACGACCCCTCACCCTCGACATATAGGTACTCCGGCTCCGCCGCCGCCAGACAGATGAGCCGCACCCGCGCCTCGTAAAGCGCGTCGATCAGCGTGACGAAGCGTTTGGCCTCGTTGAAGTTGGCCCGCCCCATCTGCGGGATGTTCTCCAGAACCAGCAGCCGCACCGCCTGCGCCAATGCCAGGTAATCCGCCGGGCCCAGCGGGCGGCCGCACAGATCGTAGAACGTCGCCCGGGCCACGCCGTTGTGAAACGCCGGAATCGTCACCGCGCGCTTGTTGACGATAATCTCGTGCGGCGCCGCGCGCCCCCCGGTCAGGTCTTGCCAGATCGTTTGTATCCCGGCCCGGTTCTCCGCGTTCGCCGGCGTGAAATACACCCCGCCCCCCGCAAGCCGATCCTGCCGGTAATCCTTCGGCCCCGACATTTCGCGCACCACCATCCGCTCTTTCACCAGCCTGATAAAGGGCAGGAAGAGCTGCCGGTTAAGCCCGTTCTCATATAGATCATCGGGCACCCGGTTGGACGTGGTCACCACCACCACCCCGGCCTCGAACAACGCCGTGAACAGCCGCCCGACGATCATCGCGTCGGTAATGTCGGTGATCTGCATCTCGTCAAAGGCCAGCAGCCGCACCTCGTGCGCCACCGCCGCCGCCACCGGCGCCAGCGCATCCGATTCGCCCCGCCCCCGCGCGGCATGAAGCCCGGCATGGATTTCCTGCATGAAGGCGTGGAAATGTACCCGCCGCTTGGGAACGTCGATGCTGTCCGCGAACATGTCCATCAGCATCGACTTGCCGCGCCCGACGCCCCCCCAGAGATAAAGCCCCTTGGGCGGCTCGGGCGCACGGCGGAACCAGCGGCGCCGCTGCGGCTCGGCCAATGCCGCGCGGATACGCTCGAATTCCGGCAGGATGTCCTCCTGCGCCGGGTCGTGCGACAGCGCGCCCTCGGCCACGAGGCGGTCATAGATATCGGGCAAGCTATCCATCACATGCGGCCTGTCGCGTTCCCGGCGCTCAGTGTCGGTCCGCCAGCCGCGCCATCACGCGCACCAGCTCGGCGCTGATGCCCGGCTCCGACAGCGCGTGCCCGGCCATCGGCACCATCCGCAGATCGCAGGACGGCCAGCGCGCCGCCAGCCGATGCGCCGCGGCGGGCGGGCAAATCATGTCATAGCGGCCCTGCACGATGGTGCCCGGCACCGCCGCGATCCGGGGCATGTGGTTCAGAATGTGCCCGTCCTTCTCAAGAAACCCGCGGTTGCGGAAATAATGGTTCTCCAGCCGGGCAAAGGCGCGGGCGTAATCCGCGGGCGCGTCACCGCCGGTGCCGGTGGATTGCACGGTGGCCAGCGCATTTTCCCATGCCGACCACGCCTTGGCATGGGCGATCTCCTCGGCCATGTCCCCGGAAAACAGCCGCTTGTTGTAGGCGGCAATCAAATCGCCACGCTCGGCCTCGGGGATGAGCGCGACAAACCGCGCCCATGTTTCCGGCCAGAACACCGCCGCGCCCCCGCCATAGAACCAGTCGAGCTCGGCCTGCGTCATGGTAAACACGCCGCGCAGCACCAGGTGCCGCGCCCGCTCGGGATGGGTCTGTGCATAGAGCAACGCCAGCGTCGCCCCCCAGCTTCCGCCGAACACGATCCAGCGCTCGACGCCCATTGCCTCGCGAATGCGCTCGATATCGGCCACCAGATGCCAGGTCGTATTGGCCTCGATGCTGGCATGGGGCTTTGAGCGGCCACAGCCGCGCTGATCGAAAAGCACGATCCGATAGACGTTCGGGTCGAAATATCGCCGCATCGCCGGGCTCGATCCGCCCCCCGGTCCGCCATGCAGCACCACCACCGGCACACCATCGGCCCGCCCCGATTGCTCGACATAGACGGAATGCCCGTCGCCCACGTCCAGCATCCGCCGGTCGAACGGCTCGACCGGCGGGTGGAGGTATTGCACTGCGCTCTTATGGCTCGCGACTCTGTCCATTCCCGTCCTATATACCGCCCATGTCCCATTGAGCCACAGGGAGACGGGAATGCAAACCGCCCAGAGCACGATCGACCCCGCCGAAGTCGCGAAATTCGAGGCGATGGCCGCCGAATGGTGGGATCCGAACGGCAAGTTCAAGCCGCTGCACATGCTCAATCCCTGCCGGCTCGACCATATCACCGCGCAGATC
>JADQCC010000095.1 GCA_016278295.1 Roseovarius sp.
CCCTCCTCGGCCCGCGCCAGCAGGCACTGCGCGAGCCGCGTCTCGATCCGCTGAAACGCCACCCGGTCCAGCAGGTGCATCATGGATTGCAGCCGCTCGGCAAAGGCGGCAAAGACGAATCCGCGAAAGCCCGGATCGTCGTGCATCAGCCGCAGAAAGGTCTCGCGCGGCACCAGCACGATTTCGGCGGGCGTGCGCACCACCGCCTCGCCGGAATAATCCTCGCCGCCCATCAGGCCCAGCGTGGACTGCACGCAGCTTTGGCCGGGGGTCACCTCGTAGAGCAGGATCTCACGCCCCGACAGCCCGGTGAGATAGACCTCGATCCGCCCCCCGAGCACGATGACGAAGCCCTTGACCGTCTCGCCGGGGTGAAACAGCACCGCGCCCGCAGGCACGGCCATCGGAGAGAGCGCGTCGAGGGCCACCCCTGCCGCCGCCCCCAGCGGCGGCAGGCCCGTGGCCCGCGCGCGCCAGCCCATCAGCCGCGTCCGCGCTTCTCGAACCGGGGCAGCATGGCCGAGAAATCGCGGCCCGCGCCGTCCTCGTCCTCGACGAACCGTGCATAGAGATCACAGGCCGCGCGGCCCATCGGCGTGTCGGCATCCACCGTCTCTGCCGCCTGCTGCGACAGCCGCAGATCCTTGAGCATCAGGTCGGCGGCAAAGCCGGGGGTATAGCCGTTGTCGGCGGGCGACTTGGGGCCGATACCCGGCGCGGGACAATACGCGTTCATCGACCACGAGGATCCCGACGAGGTCGACACCACGTCGAACATCGCCTGCCGGTCGAGGCCCAGCTTGTCGGCCAGGGCGAACGCCTCGCAGGTGGCGATCATGGTGGCGCCCAGGATCATGTTGTTGCATATCTTGGCCGATTGCCCATTGCCTGAAGGGCCGCAATGGACGGCCTTTTGCCCCATTATATCAAATAGTTCACGGGCGATGTTAAAGCCCGCCTCGTCGCCGCCCACCATAAATGTCAGCGTGCCGCCCGCGGCCCCGCCGACGCCACCCGACACCGGCGCATCGAGCGCCGACAGCCCCGCCGCCTGCGCCTGTGCGGCCACGTCGCGCGCGCTCGCGACATCCACGGTCGAGCAGTCGAGCAGCACCGCCCCCTTGTCCATCGCCGGGATCACCTCCCCCGCGACGCGGCGCAGGATGTCGCCATTGGGCAGCATGGTGATCACCACCTCCGCCCCCCGCGCCGCCTCCGCCGCGCTCGCGGCCATATCCACGCCCTCGACGCTGACCTCGGCCATGTCAAAGCCCGTCACCGCGTGCCCCGCGTTGGCCAGGTTGGCCGCCATCGGCGCGCCCATGTTGCCCAGCCCGATAAATCCGATCTTCATGGTCTTTCCTCCTCCAGTATCAGCGCATCCGGCCCCAGCGGCATCAGCATCTGCGACACCGCATACCCCGGCAGGGCGTCAAGCCCGTGCTTCCAGCGTGGGGCCCGGTCCCTGTCGATGATCGCGGCGCGAATCCCCTCCAGGAAATCGCCCGTTTCCATCGCCCGGTAGGTGAACCGGTACTCCAGGTCCAGCGCCCGCCCGATATCCGCGCCGGGCCCGCGCAGCCGGTGGATCATCTCGACCGCACAGGCCATCGACAGCGGCGAGCCGCGCCCCATCGCCTTGAGCGCGCCGTCCGCGAAATCGCTGTCGCTTGCACGCAGGGAATTGAGGATATCGCGCAGCCCCTCGCCGCCGAAATGCGTGTCGATCCCGGCTTGCCGCGCCCGCAGGCCACCCTCCGGCGGGGCCTCGGCATAGCCATCGATCACGCCCGGATCGCCGCTTTCAACCAGCGCATCGCGCAGCGTATCCCACTTCAACTTCGGGATGTAACTATCCGCAAATCCGCAATATATCGCATCATCCGGCCCCATCCGCGCGCCCGTCACCCCGAGGTATTCGCCCGCACGCCCCGGCGCCCGTGCCAGCAGCAGCGAGCCGCCCACATCCGGCACCAGCCCGATGCCGCATTCGGGCATGGCCACTTGCGTGCTGTCACAGACCACCCGGTGCGACCCGTGGCACGAAATCCCCACACCGCCGCCCATGACAAAGCCCTGCATCAGCGCCACGTATGGCTTCGGATAGCGCGCGATCTTGGCGTTCAGCCGGTATTCATCGGCCCAGAATCGCCGCCCATAGGCGAAATCCCCGGCGCGGCCCGTGTCATAGAGCTGTTGAATATCGCCGCCCGCGCAGAATGCCTTGTCGCCCTCCGCGTCGATCAGCACCAGCGCCACCTCCGGGTCGTCGCGCCAGGCGTCGAGCGCCACCTCGATGGCGGTGCACATCTCGTAGCTCATCGCGTTGAGCGCTTTGGGCCGCGTCAGCGTGATCCGCCCCGCGCGCCCGTCCTTGCGGATATGGATGTCGTCGCTCATTGCTCCGCCAGCATCTGCCGCGCCACGATCAGGCGCATGATCTCGTTGGTGCCCTCCAGGATCTCGTGCACGCGCAGGTCGCGCACCAGCTTTTCGATCCCGTAATCGGCCAGGTAGCCATAACCGCCATGCAGTTGCAGGCACTGGTTGACGATGCGGCTGCCCGCCTCGGTGACGAATTTCTTGGCCATCGCGCAGAACTTCGTCGCATCGGGCGCGCCGGTGTCGAGCTTCCACGCCGCCTGCCGCAGGAATGTGCGCGCGGCCTGCAATTCGATCTCCATGTCGGCCAGCCGGAATTGCAGCGCCTGGAATTCGCTGATCGGCTTGCCGAACGCCTTGCGCTCGGCCATGTAACCCAGCGTCATGTCGATCGCCTGCTGCGCCGCGCCCAGCGAACAGGCGGCGATGTTGAGCCGCCCGCCATCCAGCCCATTCATCGCATAAGTGAAACCTTTCCCCTCTTCCCCCACCAGATCAGCGGCGGAAATGTTGCAATTGTCGAATTGCACCTGCCGCGTTGGCTGGCTGCGCCAGCCCATCTTGTCCTCCAGCCCGCCATAGCTGAGGCCCTTTGTCCCATCCTCGACATAGACGGTCGAGATCCCCTTGGGCCCGTCGCCGCCGGTGCGTACCATCACCACGTAGGCGTCCGAATATCCGCCCCCCGAGATGAACGCCTTGGTGCCGTTGAGGGTATACCCCTCGTTGGTCCGCTCGGCGCGGGTATTCAGTGCGGCGGCATCCGAGCCCGATCCCGGCTCGGTCAGGCAGTACGACAGCACCGTCTCCATCGTCATGGCGCGGGGCAGCACCCGCGCCTTGATCTCGTTTGAGCCGAACCTGTCGATCATCTTGGCGCACATGTTGTGGATCGACAGGAACGCGGCAACCGAGGGGCAGGCCATGCTCAGCGCCTCGAACACCAGCGTCGCATCCAGCCGGCCCAGCCCCGATCCGCCCGATTCCTCGCTGACGTAAAGCCCGCCAAAGCCGAGCGCCGCGATCTCGGGCCACAGCTCCTTGGGAATGGTGCCCGCGCGCTCCCAGTCGCGGGCGTGGGGCGCGATCCGGTCCTGCCCAAAGGCATGGGCCATGTCGAATATGGCGGTCTGTTCCTCTGTGAGGGCGAAATCCATCTGCGGCTCCTGTGGCGGCTCTCGTCGGGTGAATTGAACGCTCGTTTAATTACCAATCCTTGCAACAGTTTTGCAAGGGCACGCGCTCAGAGATCGGCGTGGTATTCCTCGATCAGGTGGCGGACCACCGCGCGCAGTGCCTCCCGTTCGTCCGCGCCCCCCTCGCGCGCCGCGCGGGCCACGGC
>JADQCC010000012.1 GCA_016278295.1 Roseovarius sp.
CCCGACAGCCTCTCGGAATTCCTCGACCGCGCGCTCGAAATCGCCCTCGGCTGTCGCCAGACCGCTTTGCGCCAGTGCCACCGCCGCCTCGGCTTGCGCCACATCGGTGCGCGTGACCTCACCGACCTCGAACCGGTCGCTCGCGGCGCGCAACTCTTCCTCCAGAAGCCTCAGGTTGTTGCGCCGCAACAAGACGAATTCGCGGTTGCGGATCACGTCCATGTAAGCCTGAACCGCGGTCAGCAGCACGTCTTGCTCGACGCCGCGCAACACCTCGCGCGTGGCCAGCACGGTTTCCTTCGCCGCCTCGGTCAGAAAATCCCTGCGCCCGAAATCGTAGAGCAGCAGCGAGCCGACGATGCCGAGATTGGCGCTCGTCTCGCCGGAATTGCGCGTCAGCCCATTAAACCCGGTCTGTGTCCCCACCTGTGACCCCGCCCGCGAGAACTCGCGCGTGACATCCGCGGTCCATTCGATGATGGGGCGCAGGTTGGCGACCGATTGCGCAACGTCCTCGTCCGCCGCGCGCAGGAGCGCGCGATTCTGCTCCAGCAGCCCGCTGTTGACGTAGGCGGAGGCAAGCGCATCCGCGAGCGTCTCGGCCCGGGCGGAACCTGGCTGCACGCCCAGGCAAGCCGCCCCCAGAATCGCGACAAAACTCCACCGCAACAGCCGCCTCATCGTCATTCCCGGTGCCTCCTGTCCGTTTTCGCTCACAGCGTGAATGCCGCGTGACGCTCGAACCCGGGCAGCACCGGCGCGCCGGCGTTGAACGCGTAGCGCCAGTTCATCCGGCCGTCGATCTTGTAGCCGATGCGTGCCACGCCCAGCGCCTCCTCGGAGAACAGGCACCCGATGCGCCCGCCCTCCTTGAGCTGCCCGGTGATCGCCTCGGGCAGGTGCTCGACCGCGCCCTCGACGAGGATCACGTCGTAGGGGCCATGATCCGGCGCCCCGGCGGACAATGCGCCCTCGACCATCACCACGTTGTCGGCGCCGGCATCGCCCAGCGCGCGCTGCGCCTCCTCGACCAGCGCGGGATCGTCCTCGACCCCGACGACGGCCTCGGCCAGCCGCGCGATCACCGCCGCCGAATAGCCATGCGCCGGGCCGATATCGAGCACCAGGTCGTCGCCCTCGATATCGAGCGCGTCGAGCATCTTGGCCAGCGTGCGCGGCGCCAGCACCACCCGCCCGGCCCCGAGATCGAGATTCTCGCCCAGGTAGGCCACCTCGCGCATCCGCGCCGGAACAAAGACCTCGCGCGGGACGCGCAGCATGGCGTCGATTATCGGAAACCTGGTCACGTCCGAGGGGCGGACCTGCGTATCCACCATCATGGTGCGGCGCGCGGCGAAATCGGTCATCGGCGGAACTCTCGTCTTGATAAATCCATGAGGGGGTTCTGACACATCTGCCGGATGGCGGCAATCTCCCTGCGCCCCCTTCCGGCAAAACACCCCGGCCCCTCTTGCACCGAAGAAGTGGATGGGATAACCGAAACGCCACCACACCGGGGCGAGTTGGCGGAGTGGTTACGCAGCGGATTGCAAATCCGTGTACACCGGTTCGATTCCGGTACTCGCCTCCAATAAAATCAATGACTTGCGTCATGTCAGCACTCCATTTGCTCGATTTTTGAAACAGGTGTTGAAACATTCACGTTTCCTTCCTGTTCTGTTCAAAGCGGTTGCGCGCGTCCTGCGCTCGCGTTGCAAGTTCTCTTTGCCTGATCTGACCTCCGTATTTTTTGAGCATCTCGACGCCAGAATGCCCTGTGACAGCTTTCACCATCTCGTCGTCGCATCCGGCTAGGTAAAGTTCGATTGTCGCGTTCTTGCGAAGCCCGTGGGTGACGTATTTCGCCGCCTCGGGGTGCTGCATCGTCGCTTTGACTTTGCGCATTTCCTCGGCAATGGTCCGATAGCGCACCGGGCGTCCGCTCTTGTCGGTGATGACCGTCAGGCCCTTTTTCTCGACCGCGCCCAGGTGTGCCTTGAGACGGTCCGTCAGGGGTATCCACAAGGGCTTATCGGTCTTGCCTTGGGTGAAGTCATAGGCCCCGTCTTTAATATGGCCCCAGCGGATTTTCAGAACGTCACCGATCCGCTGGCCAGTGCCGATGCACAGTTCATAGACCAGCCGCGCGCGGGGCGTTGCCACGGCTTCAAATTCGGCCCTTACGTCATCGGGCCACGGTTCCCAGCCGTCGCTTTCCTGTTTGAATAGCGGAATGCCCTTGGCCGGGTTGCCGTGCTCTTTCTTGAGGAAGCCAATAAGCCGCGCATGGTTCATCAGGACCACCATGACTTGCACCAGATAATTCGCTTGCCGCCAGTGCTCGGCATTGGCGCGGTGAAGTTCATAGACGTGATGCGTCTCGACCTTGGCCGGGTCTTTGGTGCCCCAGATCGCGCGGATATGACCGATGTATTTGCGGTAGTCAGCCTTGGTGCGCGGCTTCAATTTCTTGAACGCATCGCTTTCATAGTAGCTTAGAATCAGCGCCTCAAAATTCCGCTTGGCCGGTGTCGGCTCGCGGCCCTTGAGCAATCGGTTATAGTGATCCCAAAATTCGGGCGTTCCCGGTTCCTCTTTCATCATCACCGCTTGACCGCGCGACCGGCGGATGAACCGGATATAGCCCCGATCCTCATAGACGTATTTTGGCAGGCCCTTCTTGGTCATTTTCCCATCCTCAGATCGCTTGCCAGAAAGTCATCCGCCGCTTCAGGGTCCACCATTCCAGCGTCTACGGTCACGCTGCCGTCAGGCTTGATCTCGCCTTTTACACGCGCCCAGCCCGCCGACCGCGCTTCACGGATCAGCGCCGCCATTGTCTGCCGTGCAATGGTATGGGGGCTAGGTGTTGCCATCGTGGCCCCCCTCATCCTTCACGCCAAAGATGTGGCGGGCCGCGACCTTGGCCGCGCTGCCGGTGTCCCTCATTTCTTCCCAAGTCGCGCCTTCTTCCTTTTCGAGATAGAAGGCCAAGGCCATTTCCGACAGTTCATGCGTGTCCAGACCGCGCCGGGTGCTGATCCCGGAAAAGCTGCCGCGACACTGCGCTTCTTGTTCCTCGTCGGTCAGGTCCACCTTGAAAACGATCCGCTCATCTTGGATCAGCAGTTCCGCTTCCAGCCGATTCCAATGAATGAAAAAACAGGGATTGAGCATCGTTAGGATAATGAAAGGTAAGTCTAGAATGCCGGAGAGCACTTCCTCTAGGTTCTCGCCCTCCTCCACAGTTCCGATCTCTTCACCCTTGATCTCAAATTTGCCCCCGTTGACGCAGCGCGCCAAGCGGTAGCGATTGGTGGCTTCAACCGCATCGGCTGGACGGTCGGTCGCGCACAAGGCGATAAGAATCCGGGTCAGGTCGAGCACGGTCATTTCCGGTGCGTTGACGCCCCGTGCCCCCGTAGTCAGCAGGCCCGCCGACTTCAGGTTGCGCCCGAACATGGCAACGGTCCCCTCGGGAACCCGCGTCGTGTGGGCGACGATTTCTGTGAACGCCTTGTGCTTCATGCCTATTGTAGTATCGCGGATTTAGGTTGCGATCAAGCCTAAATTCGTGCTACGCACATAGCATTCCAAAACCATGAGAGAGAAGCCATGATCAAAGTGTGCATCGTCATCCGCGAACCCGGACGAACGAAACCGGACTACTCGCTTGATTTCAGCCTCCCCACCTTGCCGCGCAAGGGCGACTACA
>JADQCC010000057.1 GCA_016278295.1 Roseovarius sp.
CGACATGAGCATCACCTCGCCGCCCGACGCCGCCTGCAATTCGTCCAGCAGGAAGGCGCGTTCCTCGTCGTCCAGCGTGTCGATCTTGCTCAGCACCGTCAGGCGCGGCTTGTCGGCAAGGCCGGCGCCATACGCTTCGATTTCATCGAGGATGGTCTGGTAATCGGCCACCGGATCGCCGGAGCTGCCATCGACGAGGTGCAATAGCGCGGCGCAGCGCTCGACATGGCCGAGAAACAGGTCGCCCAGCCCGCGCCCCTCGGACGCGCCCGCGATCAGGCCGGGGATGTCGGCCACCACGAATTCCGCGCCGTCGATCCCGACGACCCCGAGGTTGGGGTGCAGCGTGGTGAAGGGATAGTCGGCCACCTTGGGCCGCGCGTTCGAGGTGGCGGCGAGGAAGGTGGACTTGCCGGCGTTGGGCAGACCGAGAAGGCCCACATCGGCGATCAGCTTGAGCCGCAGCCAGATCGTGCGCTCGACGCCGGGCTGGCCGGGATTGGCGCGGCGCGGGGCCTGGTTGGTGGAGGTCTTGAACCGCAGGTTGCCCCAGCCGCCATTGCCACCGCGGGCCAGTTCGACGCGCTGGCCCGGCTCGGTCATGTCGGCGATCACCGTCTCTTCGTCCTCTTCGAGGATCTCGGTGCCGACGGGCACGCGCAGCACGATGCCGCCGCCGCTGGCGCCGGTGCGCTGACGCCCCTGCCCGGGCCGTCCGTCATCGGCGAAGAAATGCTGCTGGTAGCGGAAATCTATGAGCGTGTTGAGCCCGTCCACAGCCTCGGCCACGACCGAGCCGCCACCGCCGCCGTCGCCGCCATCGGGGCCGCCGAACTCGATGTATTTCTCGCGCCGGAAGCTGATGCAGCCCGCACCGCCGCTGCCCGAGCGGATATATACCTTCGCGAGGTCGAGGAATTTCATTGCCCATCCTTTCGACGCGCCGCGATCCGCGCGCGGCCCTAGCCCATCCGGCGGCTATAGGTCCATGTGGGCACGTTGGCCCCGCGCGCGACGCAGTAGCTCTCGGCGTCCCCAAGATACTGAAACCCGCAATTCGTCAAGACCCGCGCCGACGCGGCGTTGTCCTGGAACACGCTGGCAAAGACGGTGCGCGCGGCGTGCGGGTTGGCCGCGAGGATGGCCTCGACCGCCGCCGAGGCGATGCCGGTGTTCCACCACGCGGGCGCCACCCAGTAGGCGATCTCGGACTGGCCCTCGTCCACCCGGGTAAGCCCGATGAGGCCCATCGCCTCTGATCCGCCCGCGCGGGTGCCGTCGATGGCCCAGACATCCTCGACCCTGCCCTCGGCCTGCGCGCGCGCAATCAGCGCCTCGGCGGCACCGGGCGGATAGGGGTGCGGGATCGACGCGGTGGCCCGCGCCACCCGCTCGTCACCCGCGTTATGCGCGATCAGCCCGGCATCGGACGCGCGCAGCGGCCTCAGGTCGAACCGGTCCGCCGCGATTACAGGCTGCTCGATCACCGTCTCGAAAGTCATGCGTTCCTCCTTTGGCATGATGGGCACGATCCCCCGCGTTTCAGATGGGGGCACGCGCCTCTGCCGCAAGCCTGCCGGGCCGGTCCCGCACCGGAAAGTGACGACGATTTGACCGATCCGCACCCCGGAAACGAAAAAGGGACCGGCGCGCGCCGGTCCCCTCTCATGTTCCTGACATATCCCGGGTCCGGCTTACTCGGCGGCCTCCGCCGCTGGCAGCACCGAAATGAAGGTGCGGCCCTTGAGGCCCTTGTGGAAGGTCACGGCGCCCTCGGTCACGGCGAAGATCGTGTGATCCTTGCCCTGCCCCACGCCATTGCCCGGCCAGAACTTGTTGCCGCGCTGACGCACGATGATGTTGCCGGGGATCACGGCCTCGCCGCCGTATTTCTTGACGCCGAGACGACGGCCCGCCGAATCGCGACCGTTGCGGGACGACCCGCCTGCTTTCTTGTGTGCCATCTCGTCTCTCCTTAGCCCTTGGTCAGCTCTTTGGCCTGTTCGATCCAGCCTTCACGCTCGATCCGGCCCTTGAACGACAGTTTCTCATCCATCTCGGCGACATCCGCCTCGGTCCACGCGGCGATCTGCGCGAAACTGGTCACACCCGCCTCGACGAGCTTCTTCTCCAGCGCGGGGCCGACGCCCGACAGCTTCTTGAGATCGTCACCGCCCGCGGGCGCTTCGGCCTTGGCCTTGGCCTTGGCGGCGGGCTTGGCCTTGGCGGGTTTCTTCGCCTCGGCGGCAGCCACAGCCACGCCAGCCACCGACCCCGCGCCGATCGCGGCCTTGACGCCGGACTTGTCGCCACCCTTTTCGAGGATCTCGGTGACGCGCAGCAGCGTCAGCTTCTGCCGATGGCCCTTGGTGCGCTGCGAGCCGTGCTTGCGGCGGCGCTTGACGAAGTTGATGACCTTGTCGCCCTTGACCTGGTCGATCACCTCGGCCTGAACCGCGGCCCCCTCGACAAGGGGGGCACCCACTACCGGGCTGTCACCGCCCAGCATGAGAATCTCGTTGAACTGCACTTTCTCGCCGGCATCCGCCGCAAGCTTTTCAACACGCAGCAGGTCGCCCGACTGCACCTTGTATTGCTTGCCGCCGGTCTTGAGGACCGCAAACATGGCTCTTTCCTTCTCATCCCGCGTCCTGTGGTCCCCGGCTTGGCGGGTGTTGCCGGCCTCGCGGCCACCTCGGACGGCGCCCCTCTCGGGGTATCGTTACAAATGCAAAACCGGCGCATCCTGCCGCCGGTCGCGCCCGTATGCGTCAGCGGCGCCGCGGTGTCAAGAGCCGCGCGCGCACCGCCTCAGAGGTCGCGCGCCGGCGGCACCTCTCCCAGCCGGCCCGCCAGCACCTCGAACCGGTTGGCCATGATCTCGAACTGCACGGCGTTCATCAGCTCGTAGACGCGGCCCATCACCGGGTGTTCGAGGGCGTCCGCATAGGCGCGCAGGTCGTCCGTGGACAGGCTGCGATAGGTCTGGGCGGCGCTCACGAGCGCGGCCTCCTTCATCTCGGCGCGCGCCGTTTCGGCCCCTTGCGCCAGCAGGCGGCGCAGCAGGTCGGCGTCGAAATCACCGTCGGTCAGCCCCGCGCCGGCGGCGGCCAGCAGGAACCGCACCTGTATCTCCCGGAACGCGCGCTCCGCCATGCCCGAGCCGTCGATCGCCGCGTTCATCCGCTCAAGCACGGCACGGCGCGCAGGTGACAGCGCGGTGGCGCGTGCCTCGGCCTCCTTGCGCGCCGCCGCGTCGGCAGGTTGCGTATGGCTGGCATTCTCCACCTCGACCAGCCGCTGCCCGAGATCGGAGGCATAGAAGGTGGCGGCATGGCCCAGCATTTCATCGTCGAGCGTCTCGTCGAGCATGTCGAGCGCCATGCCCCGCATCAGGGCACTGTCGAACACCTCGGCGGTGATCCGGGGCCAGGCCGGCCCGAAATCGTCCGGCACCATGTCGATCATCGCGGGCGCGTCGGCGGCGCTGAGCGCGATGCTGTCGATCGCCACACCGAACCCCGTCACCTCGAGAAAGGCCAGAAGACGGTCACGCTCGGTGGCGCGGGCGGACCCCGCGAACACGACCGCCGCGAGCACAAGACAGGCGAGCCCCGCAACCGCCCCCCGCAGCCGCACCGCGCTGACCGGCCATGCCATGATCCTGTCCTCCCTTTGCACCGCGTGACGGACAGGCGCGACAC
>JADQCC010000223.1 GCA_016278295.1 Roseovarius sp.
CGAGTGGCAGGCCGGCCACCGCGCGGATGTGCTGTTCGAACTGGTCGACGGCACAGCCCGCCTGTGTCCAGTGGCCGGAATTGTGCACCCGCGGCGCGATCTCGTTGACGATGAGCGCCTCGGGCGTGACGAAAAGCTCTACCCCCATGACGCCGACGTAATCGAGCGCGTTGAGGATGCGCCCGGCGAGCAGCGCGGCGTCGGCGCGCTGGGCCGCAGAGAGGCGCGCGGGCACGGTGGTGCGGCGCAGGATGCCGCCCTCGTGCACGTTCTCGCCGGGGTCATAACAGGCGACCTCGCCCGAGAGACCGCGCGCGGCGATCACCGAGACCTCGTGCGAGAAGGCGACGACCCCCTCGTAGATGGCCGGCTGGCCGGCCATTTCCCCTAGCGCGGCGGCGGCGTCTTCCGGGGTGTCGATGCGCACCTGTCCCTTGCCGTCATAGCCGAAGCGGCGGGTCTTGAGGATGCCCGGCGGGCCGATCTCTGCCAGCGCCTCGGCGAGGTCCTCGGCATCGTCGACGGCGGCGAAGGGGGCGGTGGCGAGGCCGAGATCGGCGAGTGCGGCCTTTTCCACGAGCCGGTCCTGGCTGACCTTGAGGGCGCGGTGGCCCGGGTGCACGGGCGCGAGGCCGGACAGCAGGTCGAGCGCGGCGGCGGGGATGTTCTCGAACTCGAAGGTGACGACGTCGCAGGCGGCGGCGAAGGCGCGCAGGGTGTCCTCGTCCTCGTAGGGGGCCCTGAAGTGGACATTCGCGACGTGGCTGGCGGGGCAGTCGGCGGCGGGCTCGAAGATGCAGGTCCTGAAGCCGAGCCGGGCGGCGGCGACCGAGAGCATCCGGCCAAGCTGGCCGCCGCCCAGGATGCCGATGGTGGCGCCGGGGGCGAGGGAGGCGTCGGGATCAGTCATCGCGGGGCTCTTCGGGGATCGAGGCAGAAAGCGCGGCGCGCCAGTCGTCGAGACGCTGCGCCAGAGCGGCATCCTCGTTGGCGAGGATCGCGGCGGCCATCAGCCCGGCATTGGCGGCGCCGGCCGCGCCGATGGCCATCGTCGCCACCGGAAAGCCGCGGGGCATCTGCACGATGGAGTAGAGGCTGTCCACGCCTGACAATGCGCGGGTCTGGATCGGCACGCCGATGACCGGCACGCGGGTCTTGGACGCCATCATGCCGGGCAGGTGCGCCGCCCCGCCCGCGCCCGCGATGATCGCCTTGAGCCCGCGCCCGGCGGCGTCGCGGCCATAGTCCCAGAGCCGGTCGGGGGTGCGGTGGGCCGAGACGATGCGCGTCTCGTAGGCGACGCCCAGATTGTCGAGTATCTGTGCCGCCTCGCGCATGGTGGGCCAGTCGGACTGGCTGCCCATGATGATGCCGATCTTCACGCCTGTCATGTGCGCCCCCTGTTTTGGAGCGCGCACTATACCCATGACGGGGGGTTACGCAATGATGTCGGGATAGAGCCGGTCCTCGATCCGGGCGATCATGTCGCGCAGCCAGAGTTTTTTCTTCTTGAGCCGTTGCAGGGTGAGCTGGTCGGCGGTGGGCCGTTCCTGAAGCGCGCGGATGGCTGCGTCGAGATCGGCGTGTTCGCGGCGGAACTCTTCCAGCTCGACGCGCAGGATCTCGTCGGTTTTCATCGAAAGGTCGCTATAGGCGTTCATGGCAAGCGGGTCCTCTCTGGATGCCGGACGCATAGAATAGCCGATCCGGGCGGGTTCGCAAAGGGCTTGCGCGGGGCGGGCTCCGTCCCCATATTTTGCTCTCCGGGTCGCCGTTGCGGGGCCCGGGGGATATGGACGGTCGCTTAGCCAAGGACGTGTCGATGACAAAGCTTACACTGGGGTCGCACCCCTACCTTCTGGGTTTCGAGCAGCTTGAGCGGCTGCTGGAACGCAGTGCCAAATCCGGCAACGAGGGCTATCCGCCCTTCAATATCGAGCAGACCTCGCCCAATTCCTATCGCATCACGCTGGCCGTGGCGGGATTCTCGGAGGACGATCTGTCGATCACCGTGGAGGACCGCCAACTGGTCATTCGCGGGCGGCAGGCGGATGGGAGCGCGGAGCGCGTGTTTCTCCATCGCGGCATCGCGGCGCGGCAGTTCCAGCGCTCTTTCGTGCTGGCCGACGGTGTCGAGGTGGGCGAGGCGATCATGGAAAACGGATTGCTGCATGTCGATCTGCGCCGCATCGAGGCGGAACCGGTCGTGCAGCGGGTCAGGATCACAAGGGGGTAAGCATCATGGACACGAAATACGATATCGACACCAGTATCGACACGAGCGCCGGGCGGCCCATCGTCTATGTGCGCACCGTGAAGGCCGACGATCTGCCGCAGGAGATGCGCGCGCAGCTTGGCGGGCGCGAGACGCTCTACGCGGTGCACAGCACCGAGGGAGAGCGGCTGGCGCTGGTGGCGGATCGCAAGATGGCCTATTTCCTCGCGCGGCAGAACGACATGGAGCCGGTCGCGGTTCACTGATTGCGCCGTTCACTGATTGCCTTGTCCCGCTCTTTGCGCCTATGAGGCGACAACAACGGGCCGGAAAGGACAGTGCGCGTGACATCCCCGAGGGTTGCGATCCTGCCATATGGCCGGGCGCTGGGCGTGACGCCTGCGCGCCTGCCGCTGGCGGCGCTCGGCTGGCCGCTGGGCGTGCCTGCGGGCATCGAGGGCGCGGCGCTGGGCGATCTGGATCGCGACGATCACCTGATCGTGCCGCCGCGCAACACGCTGCACCTGCGCCCCGGTTTCGGCACGCGGGCGCGGGTATCGCTGCTGTTCCGTGAGCCGCGCGCGATCCACGGCCGTCACATGCGGCTGTTGCGGCTGTTCAGCCACCGGCGGTTTTTCCGCGTGCTGACCGGGGATCCGGGCCTGCTCGCGGCGCTGCCGAACGCGGTCGAGTTTCCGATGGGGGGCACCTGGGTGCCGCACTGGCGCGATGTGTCGTGCGAGAAGCGCGCGATGTGTTCGCTGATCGCGTCGGCCAAGCGGTCGCAGCCGGGGCACCGGCTGCGCCACGCGGTGGTGGACTGGGCGCGCGCGGCGGGCGCGGATGTCGAGGTCATGGGGATGGGCTACCGCCCGTTCGGCGAGAAGGCCGAGGGGCTGGCGCCTTACCGTTATTCGGTGGTGATCGAGAACGTGCGCGAGCCGGGCTATTTCAGCGAGAAGCTGGTGGATGCGCTGCTGTGCGGGACGGTGCCGATCTATTGGGGCGCGCCGGATATCGGGCGGTTCTTTGACATCGGCGCGATGATGGTCTGCGATGGGCTGGAGGACGTGCGGCGCGCGGTGGCGGCGATGTCGGAGGCGGATTTCGCCGCTCGGGCGAAGGCGCTGGCGCGGGCGCGCGCCGTGGCGGCAGGCTATGCCGATATCGAGGGTCGGGCGGCGCGGGCGGTGCTGGAAGCGGCTCAGGGCGCGGGCGGCCAGAGGCCGTAGCGCGCGGTGATCTCGTCCATGCAGGCGCGGTTGGCGGCGGGATCGAGGTGAGCGAGATGGCGTACATGGGGTCATTCTAGCGGGCTTGGTACGCGTTTCGGAATGTTTGCCTTGAGCCCGAAACGTGTGTTGCTGCGGGTCGGTGCAGCCGACGGGGAATGGCCTGGAGGGGACGTTGCGGCACCCGGGCGATGAGCCGCGCGGGCGCCAGCCCACGGGTTGGCGATCCGGCGGTTGGT
>JADQCC010000324.1 GCA_016278295.1 Roseovarius sp.
ATTCCGTACAAGAAAGTTTTAAACTTTCTTGATCTTACCTTGCTGTGCGGGTCACCCGACACTGACGGCCTCCGCCCCCTCAAGGCCACTCGTGCCTCACGCCCCGCCCGCGCCGGGCCCGGTCTGCCTGAACAAGACGGCGAACCCGCCCTGCTCGTCATCCTCGTACACGACCACCTGCCGTGGAATGCGGATCACGGGCCGTCGCGCCGCGTCTCCGGGCTGCCACGGGCGCGCAATCACTGCACAGCGCCCCTCCTGCCCGCCATAATCGGCCATCGGCGGCACCTCGGCCATGAACCGCAGGCCCCGAACCAGCGTCTCGCCACCGAGCGCGACAGCCCCGGTATCGAGCACCTCCTTGGCCTTGCGCAAGGTCAGGACGGATTGCTGGTCGCTCTGCGCCCAGACCCCGCAAACCGCGGTGCGGCCCTGGTACTCCCGCAGGCCGACCGCCACGGTAATCCCGCCGCCGCTGTCATAGCTGCCGCCCGACAGCACCGGGTCTGCCCCTAATTGCGCCACGGTCTGCGCGCCCGTCGCGGTGCTGCACGCGGCAAGCACGCCGCACGCAACCAGTGCTGTGGCTGACCGGATCATGTTCGCCTCCGTCATTGCAGGTCTGATACAAGAAATAGGGATCACCGGCACGAATGCCAAGCGCGGCGCTCAGGCGCCGGCGGCGACCTCGGCGGTTTCCTTCAGCATCTCGGGATACCATGTCTCCAGCACCGGCAAAAACGCCTCGCGGATGCGGCCCACCTGCGCGGGCGTCAGATCCCCGCGCCAGACCCCGGCCTGACCGCGCGCGAAAAACGTCTTCATCTCCGATGGTTTTTCGGCGAACCCGTGCTTTTCCTCGAACACCTTCATCGCCTCGAAACTCGTGGCCTTTACCGCACGCGCCAGCTTGGGCTTGTCCACCGGCAGGCGAAAGAAGCGCTCGATCAGCCCACGCATCGCCTTGCCGGTATTGGCCAGCATGTCCTCATAGCGCAGGACGTGCCGCGGCAGGCCGGGCGCGGTGGTCCAGCCCGTGACGTGATCGTCCCAGCGCCCCAGCGGCTCGAAAATGCCCTCGGCGGTGCCGGCCATCGAATCGGGATTGCTCATCCGGTCGATCGCGGTATCGAGATCGCAGGCCTGGTGGCGTGCGAATGACGGGGCCAGATCGAACGGGTTGCGCATGATGTAGATCGCCGCCGCCGTTACCTCGGGCGGCACCAGGTCCACATCGCCCACGCGCAATGTCTGGCAATGGGTCTTGACGAAATGGTGGTTGGGTTTCGACCCCGCGATCAGGCGTAGCGCCGCGGGCCGCACCTTCAGCCACTCGTCGATCGTGGTCCCGCGATAGACCCCTCCGGCGGCGGCGTCAAAGAAATCGCGCCGCACATCCCCGGTGGTGAAATTGCGCAGGTTGTTTAGATCCGGGGCCTGCCCCGGCGGCATGAAGTAATGCGCCAGAAGCGACCGCATCCAGGTGTTGCCGGATTTCGGATAGCTCGCCAGCCAGATGATGCGCCGCAGATCGCTCATTGCAGATACCCGAATTCCTTCATCACCTTGCGGTGCGTGTGTTTCATCCGCTTGACCAGCCGCGGCGCCAGGTCGGTCTTCCACTGATCCTTTTGCCCCTTGGCAAAGAACCGCTCGCTTTCCTGCGATTTCTCGACAAAGCCTTGCTTCTTCTCCTGCGCCGACAGTTCCTTGAAGCTGGAAAACAGGATCGCCCGGTCCAGCCGGGCCTCGTCGAGCGGCATGCCCAGATGTTCCACCACCTTGGTAAAACACGCTTTCGGATCGTCCAGCATGTCCTCGTAGCGCAGCACCAGCACCGGATAGGCGGATTTTCCGGTCCAGCTGCGGACATGGTCGGACCAGGATCCCATGAACTGCGTCACCGTCTCGTCGTCGGGCGGGTTGGCGTTGTCGGGATGACTGACGGTATAGGCCGCCTCTTCCGGTGTCATTCCGTAATGGCGCGCATAGGACAGCACCATGTCGAGCGGGTTGCGCAGGATGTAGATGGCAGAGCGCGTCACCTCCTCGGGGATGAGCGGCACGCCCCGCGCCACGACCCGCGCGTTATGCGTCTTGACGAGGTTGATATCGGCGTTGTTGGCCACGATCCCGCGCAGCACCTGCGGGCGCAGGCGCAGCATGTGCTCGATATTGGCCGGATCGACGGGGCCACCGGCCACCATCCGGTACATCTTGGTGATCGAGTCGCCCAACGCCACGCGATGTGCCTGGTTGATCGAGACCGGCTCACGCGCGTTTGCGATGTAATTGGCCAGGAAAATCCGCGTCCACGTATTGCCCGACTTGGGGTAGGACGCCATCCAGACGATGCTTCTTTTCATGGTGCGGACCGTCCGTTTTCCGGGATACGAAAATATCAGCCGCACAAATAAAAGCGGCGGAGGGCAATGTCACCCCCCGCCGCCTTTTTTTCAGGTCAACCGGATCAGAAGCTCAGGTTGATCGCGGTCGCCAGCACGTTGCCGTCGATGGACGGGTTACCGGCCGCAGCACCGTTGTTGGTTTCCTGGTAGAAGTAGTACACGTCCCAGCTCACGCCCGAGCCGAGGCTGCGCGAAGCGGCCAGCTTGTAGGCGTCATAGTCCGACGAGGGCGCACCGGCGCCGTTGTCGACCTCGCCGAAGTAGCCTTCGAGACCCACGGTCCAGGGACCGGCGATGTCATAGGACGCGCCGACGCTGAAGCCTTCCTGGTCGCCAGCGCCACCGGCACCGCCGTTGTCGTTCTCGGTATAGGCGCCACCGAAGCTGAAGCCGCTGACGCTGACTTGGCCACCGACACCCCAGGTCTCGGGATCGGACACGCCCACAGCGGCGGTATCGCCGGTGCCGTAACGGGCACCGAAGGAAACGTCCACACCGTTGAACGACTGGCTGTAGTTGGCGCCGATGTCAAAGATGTCGGAGATACCGGTGTTGAAGTTGACCGGCGAGTTGTTGCTCGTGTTGCCCGCGTTGCTGGGCGCGTAGGACACACCGAGCGTCAGGCCGTTGAAGGACGGCGTGAAGTAGGTGATGCGCTGCACGTCGTTGGTGCCGGCAACTTCGGTGTAGGACGACAGAGCGGCCTGACGGAAGCCACCCGAACCGGTGACCGGGATAAAGGCCGAGGTCGAACGCGAGTTGACCGGCATGGAGCCGACCTGCGGCGCCGCAACCATCGACTTGTAGCCGGCCGAGTTCTCGGAGCCGACGATGATCGTGCCGAGCGTGTCGCTCGAGATCGTGAGGTAGGATTCGTCGATGCCGTCAGAACCGCCGCCCGCGTTCAGCGCTTCCATCTGGACGCTGTAACCGAAGGTCATGCCGTTGTCGAGCGTGACCGACGGCGAGAAGATGATTTCCGAGTTGGTGAAGATGTTCACGCCGTCGAAATCCGCGCCGGCGGCAACACCGGAGCCGGAAACGTCAGAGATACCGACGTGGGTGTTGGCGTAGCCGCCCCACTTCATGTTCCAGTCCTGGGCCGAAGCCGGGGCAGCCATTGCGACGCCGAGTGCGATCGCGC
Organism: Roseovarius sp.; assembly: GCA_016278295.1. GTDB lineage: Bacteria > Pseudomonadota > Alphaproteobacteria > Rhodobacterales > Rhodobacteraceae > Roseovarius. Next base: position 3,553 of record JADQCC010000324.1, read on the forward strand.
TGGTGCTCAGAAGATGCTTTTTCAAGGGTGTCCCTCCTCATAAGCAGGTTTTCGTATCCGCCGCACCAGTCATTGACACGGCTTGGGCATTGGAATGCGCCAATCCCCCCCCGGGTGTCAACGAAGCCCCC
>JADQCC010000240.1 GCA_016278295.1 Roseovarius sp.
GACGTGATGCGCCTCGCGGAACGGCATGTCCAGTACCCGCACCAGCCAGTCCGCGAGATCCGTCGCGGTGGAAAAGCCCGCGCCGGCAGCGGCTTCCAGATTGTCCTTCTGCGCGGCCATGTCGCGCACCATGCCCTCCATCGCGGCGAGCGCCAGCATCAGGTTGTCGGCGGCGTCGAATACCTGTTCCTTGTCCTCCTGCATGTCCTTGGAATAGGCCAAGGGCAGCCCCTTCATAACCATCATCAACGCCACGTTCGCACCAAAGATGCGCCCCACCTTGGCGCGCAGCAATTCAGCGGCGTCGGGGTTCTTTTTCTGCGGCATGATCGAAGAGCCGGTCGAGAAACGGTCGCTAAGCGCGACAAACCGGAACTGCGCCGAGGACCAGATCACCAGTTCCTCGGCAAAGCGGCTCAGGTGCATGGCGCAGATGCTGGCCACGCCCAGGAACTCCAGCGCGAAATCCCGATCGCTCACAGCGTCGAGAGAGTTGGCGCAGGGTCGGTCGAAGCCCAGCTCCTTCGCCGTCATCTGCCGGTCGATCGGAAAGGACGTCCCCGCCAGCGCCGCCGCGCCCAGGGGGCATTCGTTCATCCGCGCCCGCGCATCGCGCACGCGGCCCAGGTCACGCCCGAACATTTCGACATAGGCCATCATGTGATGGCCCCATGTCACCGGCTGCGCGGTTTGCAGATGGGTAAAGCCCGGCATCACCCAGTCAGCCCCCGCCTCGGCCTGCGCGACCAGCGCGCGCATGAGCCGGACCAGCGCGCCCTCCGCGGCGTCGAGCTGATCGCGCACCCAGAGGCGGAAATCGGTCGCCACCTGATCGTTGCGGCTGCGTCCCGTGTGCAGCCGCCCGGCGGCAGGACCGACCAGATCCTTGAGTCGCGCCTCCACGTTCATGTGGATATCCTCCAGCGCGGTGGAAAAGGTGAAATCCCCGGCCTCGATCTCTGACAAGACCGTGAGGAGCCCTTCCCTCATCGCGCTTGCATCCCTATCACTGACGATGCCCGTGGCGGCCAGCATGGCGGCATGGGCGCGCGATCCGGCGATGTCCTGCGCCGCGAGCCGCTTGTCGAACGAGATCGAGGCATTAATTGCCTCCATGATCGCGTCCGGCCCGTCGGCAAAGCGGCCGCCCCACATCTGGTTCGAGGTCGTGTCGGTCATTTTTTTCGGCCCTTTGGAGGGAACTATGAAACGTCTTCTCGGGATCGTCCTTTATATGGGCCTCGCGCTCGGTGCAAATGCCGCGATGGCGGATACCGCCGCGCTCGAGGCGCTGCGCGAGGGGGACATGAAGAAACTCGTGTTCCACGACGCGCCCAAACCGGCGCCGCAGGTGGAATTCGTGCGCGAGGACGGCGCGGCGGGCACGCTCGCCGATTATCGGGGCAAATATGTCGTGGTCAATTTCTGGGCCACATGGTGCGCGCCCTGCCGGGTCGAAATGCCGATGCTGTCAAACTTGCAGGCCGAGATGGGCGGCGAGGATTTCGAGGTCGTCACCATCGCGACGGGACGCAACCCGCCCCCGGCGATGAAGGCGTTCTTCGACGAGATCGGGGTGGACAACCTGCCCCTCCACCGCGACCCCAAGAGCGCATTGGCCCGTCAAATGGGCGTTTTCGGCCTGCCCCTCACGGTGATCCTCGGCCCCGAAGGCCGTGAGATCGCCCGCCTGCAAGGCGATGCGACCTGGGATTCCGAGAGCGCCAAGGCGATCATCGCGGCCCTGATCGAAGGGGGCGGAGGGAGCTGAGACCGGGGCCGCGCGCCATGAGGCGCCGCCCGAGCTGCATCGCGCAAGGCATTTTCGTCTCGGCGCGGCTTCGGCGGCGGTATGACGGCATACGCGCCCCGGTCGGGGCCTTTCCCCTCCCCGGAAACAACGCTAGACCACGGGCGCCTGCCCAACCGGAGGAACCCGATGTTCACCGCCACCCTGATCGCGCCGCCCGGCGCGCTTGATCCCGCGCTGGTCGTGGCGTTGCAGGGCGCGTGGGGCGGCGGCGACGCGCTCTGGCTCGCCCCCGACGAGGCCGCGGAATTTGCCCTGCCGCACCTGCCCGACAACCGCGCCGAGGTCTGGCGGAACCTACAGGTTCAGGGCGTGGACCTCGTGGTTCAGCCCGCCAAGGGGCGACGCAAGAAGATGCTCCTCGCCGACATGGACAGCACCATGATCCGGCAGGAATGCATCGACGAGCTGGCCGAGGTGGCGGGCGTCGGCGCGCAGGTCCGCGACATCACCGCGCGCGCGATGAACGGCGAACTGGATTTCGAGGGCGCGCTGCTGGAGCGGGTGGCGCTGCTCAAAGGGCTGCCCGAGACGGTGATCGCCGATGTGCTGGAGCAGCGCATCACGCTCATGCCCGGCGGCGCCGAACTGGTCGCGACGATGCGCGCACATGGTGGCCACGCGGCACTTGTCTCGGGTGGGTTCACGGCCTTTACCGCGGCCATCGCGGCGCGGCTCGGCTTCGACGAGCACCGCGCCAACACCCTTCTGGCACAGGGCGGGCTTCTCATCGGCGATGTCGCCCGGCCCATCCTCGGGCGCGCGGCCAAGGTCGCGGCGCTGGCCGAGATTACCACGCGGCTCGGGATATCGGAACGGGATGTGATCGCCGTCGGCGACGGGGCCAACGATCTGGGCATGCTGGGCCGCGCGGGCACGGGCGTGGCGCTCCATGCCAAGCCCTCGGTGGCCGCGCAATGCGATATCCGCATCCATCACGGCGACCTGACGGCGCTGCTTTACCTTCAGGGTTACGCGCAGGAGGATTTCGTCGCACCCTGACCGGGACGGGCCGAAGCCCGCCCCGGCGGGGGGAGAAAACGGAAAGATCAGCCTTCGCTTGGCGACAGGACGCCCGCGTCCTGCGCGGCGGCGAACTCTTCCTCGCTGAGCGCGCCGTCGGCATTGGCGTCGGCCTCCATGAAGGCGTCTGCCGGGGCCTCAGGCATGGCCTCCTGGAATTCGGACATGGTCACGTAGCCATCCCCGTCGGCATCGGTGCTCGTGAATTCGAGCGCCTGCGCGATAGAAGGCAAGGCAAGCGTCAGGGCGAGGCCCGCGGCAAGCGTTGTCTTGGTCATGTCGATCTTCGTCATCTCGATCGTCCTTTCGTTTCAGGTTTCCAGGTAGCGCCGTAGCGCCACCGTGAGCGGACCATTAAACGACCCTCTGCGATTGTCGCCATACACCGGGAAGATCCTGAAAAACATGCGGAAATCAGCCAAAACTGGCAGGCGGCATCGGCGGGCCATCGCCGTCTTTACGCGTCGCGCGGAATGCCGCCCGCGCGCCCGACCGTTTCAGGCGGATCGCCGCCCGAAACACCGGGTCGCGCCGACAGGTGGAACATCCCCAAGGGTCGATACACGCGACTCGGGTCAGCGCCGCCGCAGGCATTATCACGCCCGTTCCGACCCCGCGCACTTATGTATCGTGTTGTGATCCACGATGAGCACGATGCCGGAATCAAAGCGGAGGCCTTCGGCCGAATCGGCTCGCTTACAGGTCGCAAATATCGGGTGAGAGATGGTAGCGGAGGGGCTCTGATGATGTGACCGCCCCCCGACGGCATCAATGTGCCATGGTGGGTCTGCAACGA
>JADQCC010000171.1 GCA_016278295.1 Roseovarius sp.
GAGCAGGTCCAGCCGCCCGGTGCGCAGCCCCGGCCCGAGATCGACGGTGAGCCGGAAAAAATCGAACTCCGGCGCCACGAGCAGCAACGCCAGCGCGCGCGCATCCTCTACCCGGTCACCGAAATGAAAGCCGCGCGGCGCCAGGTCCGCCCCGCTCTCGGCCATACCATCGTCGAACCCCGACAGCAGCGCATCGACGAGCGGCGCGACCATCGCCGCATCGGTGCGTGTGGGCGGGCGCGGGCGGACCTCGCCGGGCCGCACGCGTCCGGTGGTCTGCACCTCGACCAGCGCGGCCACCAGCCCCGGGCAGAGCCGCGCCGCCGCGCGCGCGCCCACCGCCCCGTCGAGCAACAGGTAAAGCCCCTCTGTGCCGAACGCGGCCTCGACCTCGCCCGCCTCGACCCTGCGCTGTTCCACCGTCGCGACGACCAGCGGCAGGTCGAACAGCGTGTCGGCGGCGCGCGCCAGCGCCAGCCGCAGGGCGCGCACGGGCGATATCACCCGCGGATCCGCGCCCTCGCGCGCCGCGCGCGTCTTGCGCCTTATGACCGAAGCCTGTCGCTGTTCTGCCATCCGCCCGGGCCGTCCACCTTCTGTGTCCTGGCCAGAGCCTAGGAGCGGCGGGTTACGATTCTCCTAATCGCGGCCCGGCGCTATTGCGCCGCCATCCGCCCCGACAACGGCAGGCTCACGCGGAATGCCGGCCCCGTCTGCCCCGGCAGGTAGGAAACGTACCCGCCGAGCCGCGCCATGATCTCGCGGCAGATGGCGAGGCCAAGCCCCGCCCCCCCGGCCTTGGTCTCGCCGATGCGCGAGAATTTCTCGAAGATCATCGCCTGCATCTCGGTCGGGATACCACCACCATTGTCGACGAAATCCACCACGAGCTGGTCCTCGGCGACCGTCGAACGGATCGAGAGCACCGCCGGGTCGGCATCGCAGTATTTGCGCGCGTTGCTGACAAGGTTGATGAAAACCTGCGCCAGCCGATCGAGATCGGTGCTGAGATCGACGCGCTCCGCCTCGCGATCGCGGTTGATGATGAAATGCTCGGTCTCGCCGCCCGCGGCGCGCACCGCCCGGTCGATCAGCGCCTCGAGCGTGCCGGATTGCACGTTGAGATCCACCTGGCCGTTTTCCAGCACGCTGAGATCGAGCAGATCATCCAGCAGCCGCGTGAGCCGCACCGTCTCGTCATGGATGATCGCGGCGTATTTGTGCTTGTCCTCGGCGCTCAGGTCGGCGGTGTCGCGCAGGATTTCCGAAAACGCCCGGATCGAGGTCATCGGCGTGCGCAGCTCGTGGCTGATCTGCGACAGGAAGCCGTCCTTCTGCACCGAGATCTGGGTGAGCTTCTCGTTGGCCTGCCGCAATTGCCGGGCGGTGCGCGCCAGTTCCTGGCTCTTGGCCTCCAACTGGCTGGAATATTCCATAATCTGCGCGGTCTCGTCGGCCACCGCCATCAGGTCGCGCACCGAGACCGCGGCGCCACCGACGATCTGCGCGATCATCGCGTGCGCGGTGGCCGCGCCCACCGACCCGGCGAGCGCGCGCTCCAGTTCCTGCAGGAAATCGGGGCTCGGCTCGGGCAGGTAGCCCGCCACCCCCTGCCGCCCGGCGGCGGCGGAAAACAGCGCCTGCGCCTCGCGCGCGCCCATGATGCGCTGCGCCATGATGAGCAGATCCTCGCTCTGCGCCATGCCGCCCGACCAGCCCCCCGGCGTGCCGGAATGGTCAAAGACGTTGACGAACTGCGCGCCCTGCAACCGCTCCAGCGGCTGCGGAAAGCTCAGCAGCGATCCCAGCAGGAAGCAGCCGGCATTGAGCAGAATCGACCACATCAGCGCGTGCAAGACCGGGTCCATCCCCTCGGCCCCAAAGAGCGCGTAGGGCCGCAGCCAGCCGATGCCCCACGGCCCCGCCGCGTGGAGCGCCTCGGACATGAAGACCGCGGGGCCAAAGCTCGGCAGGAACAGGCAGTAGAGCCAGACCGCCGCCCCCGCGCACAGCCCGGCGAGCGCCCCCGTGCGCGTCGCTCCGCGCCAGAACAGCCCCCCCATCAGCGCCGGCAGGAACTGCGCCACACCGACGAAGGCGATCAGCCCCATCGCCGCCAGCGCCGTGCCACCGCCGGAGATGCGGAAATAGACATAGCCCAGGAACAGCACCCCCACGATGCTGATCCGCCGCGCCGTCAGCGCGACGTTGCGCACGTCGCCCGACACCATCGCCGCCCCGCCCGAGTAATGCAGCCAGATCGGCATGACGACATGGTTCGACACCATCGTCGACAGCGCGATCGCCGCCACGATCACCATCGAGGTGGCGCTGGAGAACCCGCCGAGGAACGACAGGATCGCCAGCCCGTCCCGCCCGTCCATCAGCGGCAGGGTCAGCACGAAGAGGTCAGGATTGGTCCCCTTCGGCATCACGTCCAGCCCCACCGCCGCGATCGGCAACACGAACAGGCTCATCAGCATCAGGTAGCCGGGAAACGCCCAGGCGGCGGTGCGCAGGTGATCCTCGTCCTCGTTCTCGACCACCATCACCTGGAACATGCGCGGCAGGCACAGGAACGCCATCGCCGACAGCATGGTGAGCCCCACCCAGCGCCCGGCCGAGACATCGAACCGCGCGATCTCGGACGCCTCGATCCGGTCGAGCATGGCAGCGACGCCCCCCGCAAGACCCCAGACCACGAACACCCCCACCGCCAGGAGCGCGAAGAGCTTCACCACCGCCTCCATCGCGATCGCCATGACCACGCCGTGATGGCGCTCGTTGGCGTCGAGGTTGCGGGTGCCGAACAGGATGGTAAAGACCGCCAGCCCCGCCGCCACCCACAGCGCGGTGGACTGCATGTCCGACAGCGGCGCGGTCGGCACGCCCGGCTCGGCAAACGCCGCAAAGGCCGCGAACGACAGCGTCACCGATTGCAGTTGCAGCGCGATATAGGGCGTCGTGCCCACCACCGCGAGCACGGTCACCAGCACCGCCAGCAGGTTGGACTTGCCGTAGCGCGACGAAATCAGGTCGGCGATCGAGGTGATGCGCTGGCTGCGCCCCACCCGCACCAGGCGGCGCACCATCCACCACCAGCCGATCATCACCAGCGTCGGACCAAGATAGATGGTGACGAATTCCAGCCCGGACCGCGCGGCAAACCCCACCGCGCCGTAAAACGTCCAGGCGGTGCAGTAGATCGACAGCGACAGCGTGTAGACAACGGGCGAGCGCAGCCACCGCACCCGCCCCCGCCGCGCGGCGCGATCGGCACCGAATGCCACCGCGAAAAGCAGCACCACATACAGCAGGCAGACCAGCACGAGGATGTTGAGAACGGTCATTCCATCCCCCCGCCGTCTCCCTTCACCCCGCCGCCATCCGCCCCGTCGGCCTCGTCCTCGCCGCCGCGCAGGTGCCGCGACACCAGCCCCGAGACCACGACCAGCACCGCCCAGAGAACGAAGACGTAGATCATCGCCGCCACCGTGCGGGCGCCGTCACCGGCGCCCTGCCACAACAGCGGCACGCAGAACAGGACCCCCCCCGCCAGCGGCAGCAGGCGCGCGGCATCGGCCAACCGGCGGCGTCGATAGCTGCGCCGCGCGAGAAAGACCGACA
>JADQCC010000203.1 GCA_016278295.1 Roseovarius sp.
GCAGCTCGATCAGCCGCTTGAGGCGGTTGTTGCGGTTGATGACCCGGCGATACAGATCGTTGAGGTCCGACGTGGCAAAGCGGCCACCGTCGAGCGGCACCAGCGGGCGCAGTTCCGGCGGGATCACCGGCAGAACCGTCATGATCATCCATTCCGGGCGGTTGCCGGATTCCAGAAAGCTCTCGACGACCTTGAGCCGCTTGATGATCTTCTTGGGCTTCAATTCGCCGGTGGCTTCCTTGAGGTCGGCGCGCAGCGTCTCGGCCTCGTTCTCGAGGTCGATATTGGCCAGCATCTCGCGGATCGCCTCGGCGCCGATATTGGCGGTGAAGGCGTCCATGCCATAGGCGTCCTGCGCGTCCATGAACTCTTCTTCCGACAGCATCTGGCCATAGGTCAGATCGGTCAGGCCGGGCTCGATCACCACGTAGTTCTCGAAATACAGCACCCGTTCCAGATCGCGCAGCGTCATGTCGAGCATCAGGCCGATGCGGCTGGGCAGCGATTTCAGGAACCAGATATGCGCGCAGGGCGCGGCCAGCTCGATATGGCCCATGCGCTCGCGCCGGACCTTTTGCAGCGTCACCTCGACACCGCATTTCTCGCAGACGACGCCGCGGTACTTCATGCGCTTGTACTTGCCGCACAGGCACTCGTAATCCTTGATCGGGCCAAAGATGCGCGCGCAGAACAGGCCGTCACGCTCGGGCTTGAACGTGCGATAGTTGATGGTCTCGGGCTTCTTGATCTCGCCATAGGACCAGCTGAGGATACGCTCGGGGCTGGCAAGGCTGACCTTGATTTCGTCGAACACCTTGGCCGGGGCCGCGGGGTTGAACGGGTTGTTCGTGATTTCCTGGTTCATTTTCAAATCCTTAGAGGCTGGCGGTAGAGAGAGGAACAGCGCCGTTTTCTTGGGAAAACGGGCCGGACCCTGTCACAGGGTCCGGCGCGTGGCGCTTACTCATCCTCCTCCGCATCCAGGAGTTCCATGTTGAGGCCGAGACCCCGCACCTCTTTCACGAGCACGTTGAACGATTCCGGAACGCCGGCCTCGAAATTGTCCTCGCCCTTGACGATGCTCTCGTAGACCTTGGTGCGGCCCGCCACGTCGTCGGACTTGACGGTGAGCATCTCCTGCAACGTGTAGGCGGCGCCGTAGGCTTCCAGTGCCCAGACCTCCATCTCGCCGAAGCGCTGGCCACCGAACTGCGCCTTGCCGCCCAGCGGTTGCTGGGTCACCAGGCTGTACGGCCCGGTAGAGCGCGCGTGGATCTTGTCGTCCACCAGGTGGTGCAGCTTCAGCAGATACTTGACGCCCACGGTCACCGGACGCGCGAACTGCTCGCCGGTACGCCCGTCAAAGAGCTGCGACTGGCCGCTCTCGTCAAAGCCCGCGCGCCTGAGCGCGTCGTTGACGTCGGGCTCCTTGGCACCGTCAAAGACCGGCGTCGCGATCGGCACACCGCCCGTCACGTTGCTCGCCGCCTCGACAAGAGCACCCTCGTCCATGCCGGCGATGCCCTCCTCGTAGACCTCGTCGCCATAGGCGATGCGCATCGCCTCGCGTACCGGGGTCAGGTCGCCGCTGCGGCGATAGTCCTTGAGCGCCTCGTCGATCCTGAGCCCGAGGCCGCGCGCGGCCCAGCCCATATGCGTCTCGAGGATCTGGCCCACGTTCATCCGGCTGGGCACGCCCAGCGGGTTGAGGCAGACATCGACCGGCGTACCGTCGGCGAGGAACGGCATGTCCTCCATCGGGATCACCTTGGAGATCACGCCCTTGTTGCCGTGGCGCCCGGCCATCTTGTCGCCGGGTTGCAGCTTGCGCTTGATGGCGATGAAGACCTTGACCATCTTCATCACGCCCGGCGGCAGGTCGTCGCCGCGGCGCACCTTCTCGACCTTGTCCTCGAAACGGGCCTCGAGCGTGCGTTTCTGCACCTCGAACTGCTCGTGCAGCGCCTCGACCACCTGTGCGTCCGCCTCGTCCTTGAGCGCGAGCTGCCACCACTGGCCGCGGGTCAGCGTGCCGAGCAGCTCCTCGGTGATCTCGGAATTGGCCTTGACGCCCTTGGGCCCCTTGACCGCCACCTTGCCGAGGATGAGCTGCTGAAGACGCGCGTAGATGTTGCGCTCGAGGATCGCCATCTCGTCATCGCGGTCACGCGCCAGACGCTCGACCTCCTCGCGCTCGATCTGCAACGCGCGCTCGTCCTTTTCCACGCCGTGGCGGTTGAACACGCGCACCTCGACCACGGTGCCGAAATCGCCCGGCTTGACGCGCAAGCTGGTGTCGCGCACATCGCTCGCCTTCTCGCCAAAGATCGCGCGCAGCAGCTTTTCCTCGGGCGTCATCGGGCTCTCGCCCTTGGGGGTGATCTTGCCCACCAGGATGTCGCCGGGCTGCACGTCGGCCCCGATATAGACGATCCCCGCCTCGTCGAGGTTGCGCAGCGCCTCCTCGCCCACGTTGGGAATATCGCGGGTGATCTCTTCGGGGCCCAGCTTGGTATCGCGGGCGGCGACCTCGAATTCCTCGATATGGACAGAGGTGAACACGTCGTCGCGCACGATCCGTTCCGAGATCAGGATCGAGTCCTCGTAGTTATAGCCGTTCCACGGCATGAACGCGACGATGACGTTCTTGCCCAGCGCCAGTTCGCCCATGTCGGTGCAGGGGCCGTCGGCGATCACCTCGTTCTTCTCGACCGTGTCACCCACCTTGACCAGCGGACGCTGGTTGATACAGCTGTTCTGGTTCGAACGCTGGAACTTGCGCAGCCGGTAGATATCGACACCGGGATCGCCGATCTCGAGATCCGCGGTGGCGCGCACCACGATGCGCTGCGCATCCACCTGGTCGATCACGCCCGCACGCCGCGCCATGATGGCGGCGCCGGAATCCTCGGCGACCTTGCCCTCGATGCCGGTCCCCACGAGCGGCGCTTCCGAGCGCAGGGTCGGCACCGATTGCCGCTGCATGTTCGAGCCCATGAGCGCGCGGTTCGCGTCGTCGTTTTCCAGGAACGGGATCAGCGAGGCGGCCACAGAGACGAGCTGCTTGGGGCTCACGTCGATCAGGTCGACGTGCTCCACGGGGGCAAGCATGTATTCGCCCGACCGCCGCGTGTTGACCATCTCGTTGACGAACTTGCCACCCTCATCGAGCGTCGCGTTGGCCTGCGCCACGGTGTGGCGCATCTCCTCGGTGGCGGACATGTAGACCACCTCGTCGGTGACCTGCCCGTTCTCGACGCGGCGATACGGGGTCTCGATAAAGCCGTACTTGTTGACCCGCGCGAATGTGGCAAGACTGTTGATGAGGCCGATATTCGGCCCTTCCGGCGTCTCGATGGGGCACATGCGGCCGTAATGGGTGGGGTGCACGTCGCGCACCTCGAAGCCCGCCCGCTCGCGCGTCAGCCCCCCCGGCCCGAGCGCCGACAGGCGCCGCTTGTGGGTGACTTCCGACAGCGGGTTGGTCTGGTCCATGAATTGCGACAGCTGCGAAGAGCCGAAGAATTCACGCACTGCCGCCGCCGCCGGCTTGGCGTTGATCAGATCCTGCGGCATCACCGTGTCGATCTCG
>JADQCC010000066.1 GCA_016278295.1 Roseovarius sp.
CCGCGAGCGCGGCGACCAGCGGTAGCGTGTGCCCCGGCTGGCGCGCGGTGGGCCGGGCCGGGATGCCGCCGGGCAGCATCCGGCGCAGCGTCGCGTCGCCGTCGAGGAGGTGATGCTTGAGCGCGCCCGCGACATGGGCGGCGAGCGCCGTCGCGAGCACCACGATGAACAGAAAGTGCAGCGTGGAAGCGATGTCCGCGACCGCTTCGGATTTGGGCACGAAGGGCAGGTCCTGCCCGAACGGCCACCAGATCGGCGCGAAGCCCGTGGTGGCCGCGTGATACACCCAGCCGGAAAGTGGCACTGCGACGAGCGAGCCGTAGAGCAGCCAGTGGGCCGTCTCTGCGGCCCATGCCTCTAGCGGGCGGTCGCCGTTCAGCAGCCCCGGCTTGGTCTGCGTCAGCGCCCAGAGGATGCGCGCCAGCGCCACGAAGAAGACCGTCACGCCGGTGGTCTTGTGGATCGAAAAGAGGAGCGCGGCGCGCGCCACCTGTGCCTCGGTGCCGCCTGTCGCGGTGATTTCTTCGGCCATCTGCGCGGCAAACCAGCCCAGCGGCAGGTTGGTGAGGATCAACAGCGCCGTCAGCCAATGAAACGACTTGGTGACGGCGCCGTAGGTGGTGGCGGAACTGGCGATCGGCATGGGGCGGTCCTCTTGCGGTTGCGCGTCAATCTAGCGATCGCCGCGCCGCCGTCCATCGCTGCCTGCGCACAGGTCGCGTGCGGCTGGGCACGCGCGGGCTTTGGCGTTGCCACGCGCGGCGCGGCGATGTATCGGGGGGCGATTTTTCACGGGGAGGTGAGCAGATGAGCCTGGCATTCGTATTTCCGGGGCAGGGCGCGCAGGTGATCGGCATGGGGCGCGATCTCGCCGCTGCCTATCCGGCGGCGCGGGCCGTGTTCGACGAGGTCGACGAGGCGCTGGGAGAGAAGCTGTCGGCGCTGGTCTGGGAGGGCGAGCAGGATGCGCTGACGCTCACGCAGAACGCGCAACCGGCGCTGATGGCGACCTCGCTCGCCGCGATGCGCGCGCTCGAGGCCGAGGGGGTGACGCCCGGTGCCGCCGCCTTTGTCGCCGGGCATTCGCTGGGGGAATATTCCGCGCTCGCCGCCGCGGGCGCGCTGGGCGTGGCCGATTGCGCGCGGCTGTTGCGCATCCGCGGCCGCGCCATGCAGGAGGCGGTGCCGGTGGGCGTGGGCGCGATGGCCGCGCTTCTGGGGCTCGATTTCGATACCGCGCGCGCGGTGGCCGAGGAAGCGGCGCAGGGCGAGGTCTGCCAGGCCGCCAACGACAACGATCCGGGGCAGGTGGTGGTCTCGGGCCACAAGGCGGCGGTGGAGCGCGCGGTGGAAATCGCCAAGGCCAGAGGCGCGAAGCGCGCCGTGCTGTTGCCGGTGAGCGCCCCGTTTCACTGCGCGCTGATGCAGCCTGCCGCCGACGCGATGGCCGCCGCGCTGGCCGAGGTCGAGATCACCGCCCCCGCCGTGCCGCTGGTGGTCAATGTGCGGGCGCGCGCGGTCAGCGACCCGGCGGAAATCCGCGCGCTGCTGGTCGAGCAGGTCACCGGCTCTGTGCGCTGGCGCGAATCGGTGCAATTCATGGGCGGCGCGGGTGTGACCGGGATTTGGGAGATCGGCGCGGGCAAGGCGCTGTCGGGCATGGTGCGCCGCATCGACCGCGCGATCGCCTGCCGCGCCATCGCCACGCCTGCCGAGGTGCAGGACGCCGCCGCGTCGCTCGGCTGAGCCGCGCATCACAGTTTGGAGAGGTCATCATGTTCGATCTGACGGGAAAATCCGCGCTCATCACCGGCGCGTCGGGTGGTATCGGGGCCGCCATCGCGCGGGCGCTGCACGGGGCGGGGGCCAGTGTGGGGCTGTCGGGCACGCGCACGGCGCCGCTCGAGGCGCTGGCCGAAGAGCTGGGCGCGCGCGCGCATGTGCTGCCCTGCAACCTAAGCGATGCGGAGGCGGTCGAGGCGTTGCCCAAGCGGGCGATTGCCGAGATGGGCAGCCTCGACATCCTGGTGAACAATGCCGGGATCACCCGTGACCAGCTGTTCATGCGGATGTCGGACGATGATTGGTCCGAGGTGCTGAACGTCAACCTGACCTCGGCGATGCGGCTGTGCCGGGCCGCCGTGCGCCCGATGATGAAGGCGCGCTGGGGCCGGATCGTCAATATCGGCTCGGTCGTGGGGTCGATCGGCAACCCCGGCCAAGTGAACTATTCCGCCGCCAAGGCGGGGCTGGAGGGCATGACCAAGTCGATCGCCCACGAGGTGGCCACCCGCGGCATCACCGCCAACGTGGTGTCGCCGGGGTTCATCGCGACGCCGATGACCGCGAAACTCACCGACGATCAGAAGGCCGCTCTTTTTGCCAAGATCCCCGCCGGGCGCATGGGCACGCCCGAGGAGGTCGCCGCCGCCGCGCTGTACCTCGCGAGCCCCGCGGCGGGCTATGTTACCGGCACGGTGCTGCACGTCAATGGCGGGCTGGCGATGATCTGAGGCGGGCGATTTTTCGCCTTTGCCGGGTGCGGTGAAATCATTTGCCATTGCCCTCACCTGTGCTATAGGCCACGCAGCTTTTCCGGGGGAGGCGCGGTTTCCCCCGGTGGCCTGACCGCATCCCCAATGGATTGCACCGGCAGGCAGCGCCGCCCGCGACGGGCACCATCGACAGCCATCCCCGAGGGGGCTGGGGCAGACCAAGGGGCGGACACGCCCGACACAGAATGAGGAACGAGACATGAGCGATATCGCGGACCGCGTGAAGAAGATCGTGGTGGAACATCTGGGCGTCGAGGAAGACAAGGTCGTGGACAAGGCGTCCTTCATCGACGATCTGGGCGCAGACAGTCTCGACACGGTCGAACTGGTGATGGCGTTCGAAGAGGAATTCGGCATCGAGATCCCCGACGACGCGGCCGACACCATTCAGACGGTCGGCGACGCGGTGAAATTCATCACCGAGGCGTCCTGAACAATAGCCGCTTGCGGCGCGTCTGGGGGCCCTGCCGGATGGCGGGGCCCTTTGCGTTTCGGGCAGGGGGCGCTGCCCCCGTCGCGCCGCGGGCGCGACTCCCCCGGAGTATTTCGGGCAAGGTGAAGCCGCAGGGTGCCCGCGCGGCGGGAATCGGTGCTATCATGCCGGTATGAGACCAGCGACGCGGCGGCGAAACGGGCATCACCCCGATGATCCGGTGCGTCTGCCGGTTACTTCGTTGGGGAATGCGGCGATGATAATCTATCCCACTCTGGAACTGATGGACGGCAAATGCGTGAGCCTCACGCGCGGGCGGCTCGACGAGCCCGTGCTGTGGCACGTCGACCCGGTCGAGACCGCGCGCGGATTCGCGCGGGCGGGGGCCGAGTGGATGCACCTGACGGACATGGACGGGCTGAAGGGCGGCGACGCCAACAACGCGCTGATCGAGGAGATCATCCGCGCCGCCGGTATCCCCGTCCAGCTGGGCGGCGGGTTTCGCACACGCGACTCTGTGACCGGCTAGATCGACCGCGGCGCGGGGCGGAT
>JADQCC010000244.1 GCA_016278295.1 Roseovarius sp.
CAGCACCCCGGCCAGCCGCGCCTCTACCTCCGAGGCGCGCGGCGCGGGGGCCGCCGCGCTCGGCGGTGTCGCGGCAAACAGCGGCAGGTCGTCGATCAGCGCCTGCCGCGCCGCGCCGCCCTCGCGCTCGCCCTTTTCCAGCGCGTCGAGCACCACCCGCGCGCGCTCCACCACCGTCTCCGGCAGCCCCGCCAGCCGCGCCACCTGCACGCCATAGCTGCGATCCGCCGCCCCGCGCCGCACCTCGTGCAGGAAAATCACCTCGCCGCCATGCTCCTTGACGCTGACCGTGGCATTGGCCACCCGGTCGAGCCGCTCGCTCAGCCGCGTCATCTCGTGGTAATGCGTGGCAAACAGCGCGCGGCACCCGTTCACCTCGTGCAGATGCTCCATCACCGCCCAGGCGATCGACAGCCCGTCATAGGTCGCCGTGCCGCGCCCGATCTCGTCGAGGATCACCAGCGCATGTGCGTCCGCCTGGTTGAGGATCGCCGCCGTCTCGACCATCTCCACCATAAAGGTCGAGCGCCCCCGCGCCAGGTCGTCCGAGGCCCCGACCCGGCTGAATAGCTGGCTGACGACCCCGATATGCGCCGCCCGCGCGGGCACATAGCTGCCCATCTGCGCCAAGAGCGCGATCAGCGCGTTCTGCCGCAGGAAAGTGGATTTCCCGGCCATGTTCGGCCCGGTCAGCAGCCAGATATCGCTCTCGCCCCCGAGGTCGCAATCATTGGCGATGAACGGCGTCCCGCCCTCGCCGCGCAGGGCACGCTCCACCACCGGGTGCCGCCCGCCCTCGATATGCAGCGCGCGGCTGCCGTCCACCCGCGGCGCGCACCAGTCCTCGCTCACCGCGATTTCCGCCAGCGCGGTCGCAAGGTCGATCTCCGCAAGCCCCGCCGCCGCCTCTCCCAGCGGCCCGGCCTGCGCCAGAATTTCCGCTTTCAGGCCATCATAGAGCCGCTTCTCGATCTCGATCGCCCGCCCGCCCGCGTTCAGGATCCGGCTCTCGGTCTCGCTCAGCTCCGGCGTGGTAAAGCGCAACTGGCTGGCCGTGGTCTGGCGATGACGAAACGTCTCGTTGAGCGGCGCGGCCAGCATCTTCTCGGCATGCGTCGCCGTCACCTCGACGAAATAGCCCAGCACGTTGTTGTGCTTGATCTTGAGCGAGGCGATGCCCGTCTTCTGGACATACTCCCCCTGCATCCGCGCGATCACTCCGCGCCCCTCGTCGCGCAGCTGCCGCACCTCGTCCAGCTCGTCATCGTACCCGGCGGCGATGAACCCGCCATCGCGCGCCAGCAGCGGCGGCTCGGCCACCAGCGCCCGGTCGAGCAGGTCGCGCAGCGCATCGTGCCCGGTGAGAGCCGTCACCGCCTCGCGCAGCCGCCCGGGCAGATCGTGACCGTCCAGCCGCGCCGCAATCGCCCCGGCCTGCGCCAGCGCGTCGCGCACCGCCGCCAGGTCGCGCGGCCCGCCCCGGTCGATGCCCAGCCGCGATTGCGCCCGGTCCAGATCGGGCACCTTGCGCAGGTCATCCCGCAGATCGTCCCGCAATCGGGACTGTTCCACCACGAATCCTACGCAATCGAGCCGCGCCTGCACCTCGTCCAGCCCCCGGCTCGGGCTCGACAGCCGCCGCTCCAACAGCCGCCCGCCGCCCGCGGTCACCGTCCGGTCGATGGTGGCAAGCAGCGATCCCGCGCGCCGCCCATCGGGCCCGTGCGTCAGCTCCAGGCTGCGCCGCGTCGCCGCGTCGATCTGCATCGCCGATCCCTGCGCCTCGCGCACCGGTGGGCGCAAGAGCGGCAGCTTGCCCCGCTGCGTAATCTCCAGCCACTCGACGATCGCCCCCATGGCGGCGATCTCGGGCCGGGAAAACGCGCCATAGGCGTCGAGCGTGCCCACCCCGTAGAGCGCACAAAGCCGCGCCTCGGCCCCCGCGCTGTCAAACGCCGCCCCCCCCAGCGTGGTGAGCGCCGCGCCTGATTCAGTGACTATTTCGGCGTAACTCGCCTCCTGACCCTGCATCACGACAAGCTCGCGCGGCCCCAGCCGTGCCAATTCAGCCGCCAGCCGCCCCCGCCCAAGCCCCATGACGTGAAACGCCCCGGTAGAGATATCCACCCAGGCCAACGCCCCCTCGCCCCGCACCTCTGCATAGGCTGCGAGAAAATTGTGCCGCCGCGCGTCGAGCAGGCTTTCCTCGGTCAGCGTGCCGGGCGTGACCAGTCGCACCACCTCGCGCCGCACCACCGATTTCGAGCCGCGCTTCTTGGCCTCCGCCGGGTCTTCCATCTGCTCGGCGATGGCCACGCGAAACCCCTTGCGGATGAGCGACAAAAGATACCCCTCGGCGGAATGCACCGGCACCCCGCACATCGCGATATCCTCGCCCAGGTGCTTGCCCCGCTTGGTCAACGCGATATCCAGCGCCGCGGCGGCGGCCACCGCGTCGTCAAAGAACAACTCGTAGAAATCGCCCATCCGGTAGAACAAGAGCGCATCCGCGTGCTGCGCCTTGATCTCCAGATATTGCGCCATCATCGGCGTGATACCACTCGATGCTGTGTTATCTGTCATCCCAAATCCAAAATTGCTAAAGTTACTGAATTTAATCGGGTTGCAATTAATTTCAGTAACTTCTACCGGGGTGTCATGGACCACGTCACCAATCCATACACGCCAGGCGCCGGAACGCCACCCTTGGTTCTTGCCGGACGTGACGATGTCTTGCACGCGGCCACCACCGCACTGAAGCGCATAAAAGCCGGCAGGCCCGGCCGATCCCAGATGCTTCTCGGGCTGCGCGGCGTCGGGAAAACCGTTCTTCTGAACGAGATGTACATTCAGGCCGAAGACGAAGGCTTCTTCACGATCAAGATAGAGGCACCGGAAAACGGAGATTTCGCGCAACGCTGCATTCCTGATCTGAAGCGCATATTGCTGCGGCTTTCCAGGCAGCAGCAACTTCGACACAGGCTCGAACTTGCAGGTTCCGCGATGCGCAACTTCGCTTCGATCTTCAAGCTGTCCTACGAGGAGATCGAATTCGCCGCATCGCCCTCGCCCGGCGTCTCCGATACCGGCGATTTCGAATCCGACTTTTCAGAAATGGTGCGCCTTGTTCTCCAGGCAGCAAAGGCAGGCGGGCACCACGTCGCCCTCTTCGTCGACGAGGTGCAATGCCTGAAATCGCAGGAGCTTGCCGCCATTGCCGTCACTTGCCACGATGCGGCGCAACGGTCCCTTCCATTCGTCTTTTTCGGGGCGGGTCTGCCGCAAATCGCCCGGCTCGCAGGCGACGCCAAGTCCTACGCAGAGCGCCTGTTCGAATTTCCCGAAATAGGCTCGCTGACCGACGAAGCGGCAAGCGAGGCGCTGCGGCGGCCCGCGGCAGAGGAAAATGTCCTTTTCGAGGACGAAGCCATCTCCGCCATCCTCTCGAACGCACGCAATTACCCCTATTTCTTGCAAGAGTGGGGGGCGCATGTCTGGAAGCAGGCGGATGCCTCGCCAATCCGCGTTACAGATGTCCATAACGCAGAGGCTGCCGTGACCGCCGACCTTGACGCCAGCTTCTTTCGCGTCCGTTTCGATCGCTGCAAGCCGGTTCAGCAAAAATATCTGCGGGCAATGGCAGAGCTTGGCCCCGGGCCGCACGCCACCGGGGATATTGCGTCGGTGCTTGGCTGCGAACCCAGTCAGGTTGCGGGAACGCGTGCGCAATTGATTGCTCTTGGTATGATATGGAGCCAGAGACACGGAGAAACGGCCTTTACCGTGCCCCTGTTTGATGAATTCATGAAACGACAGATGCCTGAACTTGAAAAACACACACCCAAGAAACGCAAGAAAACGAAATGACCAAACCCAAATATACCCGCGAAGAGGCCCTCGCCTTCCATCTCGAGCCGACCCCCGGCAAATTCGAGATCACGGCCACCGTGCCGATGACCACGCAGCGCGACCTCAGCCTCGCCTATTCCCCCGGCGTGGCCGTGCCTTGCGAGGAGATCGCGGCCAATCCCGAACTTGCCTATGACTACACGAACAAGGGCAACCTCGTCGCCGTCATCTCCAACGGCACCGCCGTGCTCGGCCTCGGCAATCTCGGCGCGTTGGGCAGCAAGCCGGTGATGGAGGGCAAGGCGGTACTGTTCAAGCGCTTCGCCGACGTCAATTCCATCGACATCGAGCTCGACACCGAGGACCCGGATGCCTTCATCGACGCGGTGCGCCTCATGGGGCCCACCTTCGGCGGCATCAACCTCGAGGATATCAAGGCGCCCGAATGTTTCATCATCGAGCAACAGCTCAAGGCGGTGATGGACATCCCGGTGTTCCACGACGACCAGCACGGCACCGCGGTGATCTGCGCCGCCGGGCTCATCAACGCGCTGCATTTGTCGGGCAAAAAGATCGAGGATGTGCGCATCGTGCTCAACGGCGCGGGGGCGGCCGGGATCGCCTGCCTTGAATTGCTCAAGTCGATGGGCGCGCGGCACGACAACTGCATCATGTGCGACACCAAGGGTGTGATCTGGCAGGGCCGCACAGAGGGCATGAACCAGTGGAAATCCGCCCACGCGGTCAAAACCAAACTGCGCACCCTCGAACAGGCGATGAAGGACGCGGACGTGTTCCTCGGCGTGTCGGCCAAGGGCGCGGTGACGCAAGGCATGGTCGCCTCGATGGCCGACAACCCGGTGATCTTCGCGATGGCCAATCCCGACCCCGAGATCACCCCCGAAGACGCCCATGCCGTGCGCCCCGACGCGATCGTGGCCACCGGGCGCTCGGATTATCCCAACCAGGTCAACAACGTGCTTGGCTTTCCCTATCTCTTTCGCGGCGCGCTCGATGTCCATGCCCGCGCCATCAACGACGAGATGAAGATCGCCTGCGCCGAGGCGCTCGCCCGGCTCGCCCGGCTCGACGTGCCCGACGAAGTGGCGATCGCCTACGGGCGCAAGCTCACCTTCGGGCGTGATTACATCATCCCCACCCCGTTCGATCCGCGGCTCATCCACACCATCCCGCCCGCCGTGGCCCGCGCCGGGATGGAGACCGGCGCCGCCCGCCGCCCGATCGTCGACATGGACGCCTACGAGCTGTCGCTCAAGTCGCGCATGGACCCGACCGCCAACATCCTGCGCGGCATCAACGCCCGCGCCCGGCGCGCGCAGGCGCGGATGATCTTTGCCGAGGGCGACGACGCGCGCGTTCTGCGCGCCGCCGTGCAGTATCAGCGCACCGGCCTCGGCAAGGCGCTCGTGGTGGGCCGCGACGACGACGTAAAGGCCAAGCTCGACGCCATCGGCATGGCCGACGCGGTGCGCGAGCTCGAGGTCGTGAACGCCGCCAAGACCGACCGGCTCGACGAGTACAAGGCGTTCCTCTACGCGCGCCTGCAACGCAAGGGCTTTGACCGGCAGGATGTCCACCGCCTTGCCGCGCGCGACCGGCATGTGTTCGCCTCGCTGATGCTCGCCCACGGGCATGGCGACGCGCTCGTGACCGGGGCCACCCGCAAATCCGCCCATATCCTCGAACGGATCAACCACGTCTTCGACGCCGACGCCGAGCATGGCGCGGTGGGCGTGACCGCGCTCTTGCACAAGGGGCGGATCGTGCTGATCGCCGACACCCTGGTGCACGAATGGCCCGACGAGGAGGATCTCGCCACCATCGCCACCCGCGGCGCCGATGTCGCGCGCCATCTCGGGCTCGATCCCCGCGTGGCCTTTGTCAGCTTTTCCACCTTCGGCTACCCGCATTCAGAGCGCGCCGAGAAAATGCACCGCGCGCCGCGCGTTCTGGAACGGCGCGGCGTCGATTTCGAATTCGAGGGCGAGATGACCGTCGATGTCGCGCTCAATGCCCGCGCGCAAGAGAATTACCCGTTCCAGCGCCTCTCCGGTCCCGCCAACGTGCTCGTGGTGCCCGCGCGCCATTCGGCCTCGATCTCGGTCAAGCTGATGCAAGAGATGGCCGGCGCCACGGTGATCGGCCCGATCCTGTCGGGCGTCGACGCCTCGATCCAGATTTGCTCGTCCAATTTCACGTCCAACGACATCCTCAACATGGCGGTGCTGGCGGCGTGCAAGGTGGGCTGACGCAGCGCGTGCTGCGATGCTTGGCGAATGGATATTTCGGGCAAGATGAAGTCCGGTCAGGACGCCCCGGCAAACGACGCCGCATCCCCCCACAGCGCCCGCACCCGCGCATCGCGTCCGCAGGCCCGGCGGTAGAGCTTGTAGGCGCTCGCCTTGGTCCGGGGTCCGAACCGGGTGAGCACGATGGCACGGCTCTTGTAGTAATCCTGATGATAGGCCTCCGCCGGCCAGAACCTGTCGAGGCCGCGCACCGGCGTCACGATCTTGCGTCCGAGGTCGCGGGCCGCCGCCTCGATCTCTGCCTCGGCAAGCGCCCTTTCCGCCGGATCAGAGACGAAAATCGCCGTGGTATAGCTCTCCCCCCGGTCGCAGAATTGCCCCCCCCGCATCGGTCGGGTCGACCGAGCGCAGGAACAGGCGCACCACCTCTCGCCGCGTCACCTGCGCCGGGTCGAACGTGATCCGCACCGCCTCCAGATGCCCGGTGCCGCCGCGCGTCACCTCGCGATAGGTCGGGTTTCCGACCTTTCCCCCGGCAAAGCCCGACTCGGCCCCGATCACGCCCGCGACCTTCTCGAAATCCGCCTCGACACACCAGAAACAGCCGCCCGCGACCACCAGCGTTTCACGCTCCGCCGCCTCGGCGCCCCTGCCCTGCAAACACAGCCCCGCCGCGATCAGCAACGCCAGCATTCCCGCCTTGAGTTCCCGTATTCCAATGGTCATGGCCACACCCTCCTTGCCGCGCCCGAGGATGCCGCGCCGCCCCGTCATGACCAAGCGACAAGGCCGTGACCTCACGCCTTGTTGAGCACCGTTTCACCCTTGGCCCCCTCCCGCGCCCCCGCTACCCTCGCCGGGAAAGGAGCGCGCCATGACAGATCAGCAAACCACCCACGCCGCCGAGGAGGACGCCCGCAACGCCGATATCCGCATCTGGCTCGATGGCCGCATCGTGCCAAAGGCGCAGGCGCTGGTCAGCGTCTATGACAGCGGCTTCATGCTGGGCGACGGGGTGTGGGAGGGGCTGCGCCTCTACAACGGCACCTGGGCCTTTGCCGATGAACACCTGGATCGCCTGTTCGAGGCCGCCCGCGCCATCGACCTCGATATCGGCATGACGCGGACAGAGCTGTTTCAGGCCGTGTTAGACACACAAGCAGCCAATGGCATGACCTCCGATGCCCACGCGCGCCTGATGGTGACGCGGGGGATAAAGACGCGCCCGTTCCAGCATCCGTCGCTCTCGCGCCAGGGCCCGACCATCGCCATCATCATGGAGCATTCGACCCCCGCCATCGCCCGCCCCATCCGGCTCGCCACCGTGCCGCATATCCGCGGCCTGCCGATGACGCAGGACCCCAAGCTCAACTCGCACTCCAAGCTCAACTGCATCCTCGCCTGCATCGCGGCGGAAAAGGCCGGGGCCGACGAGGCGCTGATGCTCGACATCCACGGTTTCGTGAACACCACCAACGCCTGCAACGTCTTCATCGTCCGGCGGGGCGAGGTCTGGACCTCGACAGGCGATTACTGCATGAACGGCATCACCCGGGCCAAGGTGATCGAGCTCTGCCGCGAGGACGGCATCCCGGTTTACGAGAAGAATTTCTCGCTGGTCGAGACCTATGGCGCCGACGAGGCGTTTCTCACCGGCACCTTTGGCGCACAGACCCCGGTGGGCGAGATCGACGGCCGCATGATCGGCGACGGGGCGCAGGGGCCGGTCACGACCCGTATCCAGGACCTTTACAAGGCACTGATCCGCCGCAAAACGGCCTAGAGAGGGCGCAACAGCATCGCCTTTTCCCGCGCCGCGACGATCCCCTTTAGGCCCCCTGGCACCTCTTCGTCCGCCAACAGCTCGACAGAGAACCGCGCGCCGTGACAGCGCGCAACCTCTTCCCCGGTCACGGAAAACGGCGGGCCGTCCATCGCCGCCTGATCGTACTCGAACGTCACCAGCAGTTGCGGCGCGCCCGCCGTGATCCCGGCCAGATGCGCGGCATAGCGGCGGCGCATCGCCTCTGGCAGCGCCACCAGCGCCGCCCGGTCATAGACCGCGTCCACCGGGCCGAGCACATCCGCCGTGATCTCGAAAATGTCGCCCGCGAAAATGTCGATCCCGTCCGCCGAATAGCGGCGATGCGATCCCGTCTCCGAGATTTCCGGCGTCACCCCCATTTCGGCGAACAGGTCGCGCACCGCGATCTCGCTCAGCTCCACCCCTGCCACGCGATAGCCCCGCGACAAAAGCCACGGAATATCAACAGCTTTGCCACAGAGGGGCAGCAACACGCGCTGCCCGGGTAGCAGCGTCAGCGCGCCAATATGGGCCTCCAGCATCCGGTTGACGCGGCCCTCGTGAAAGCCAAGCCGCCCCTCTTGCCACCTGTCATGCCAGAATTGCGCGTCCATCGCCCGTGCCCCCCCCCTGTATCGTCTGCCCCGATGTGGTAGCAGAGTTGCGGGCAAAGCCAAGCGCTTGTCGCTCACAAGCCGCGGAGCAAGGGGAGGGCCGGGAATGCACATCGCCATGTGGTCGGGGCCACGCAATCTGTCCACCGCGATGATGTACGCCTTCGCCGCGCGCGGCGATTGCGCCGTGGTGGACGAGCCGTTCTATGCCGCCTACCTTGCGAAAACCGGCCTCGATCATCCGATGCGCGACGCGATCCTCGCAGCGCAGCCGCAGGATCCGGCAGAGGTGATCGAGCAGCTTTTAGGCCCTGTTCCAGCCCAAAAGCCCCATTTCTATCAAAAGCACATGGCCCAGCACATGATCCCGGGCATCCCCCGCGATTGGGTTCTGGACGTCGTGAACGTGTTTCTCATCCGTCATCCCGCGCGCGTCGCCGCCAGCTTCTCGGCCAAGTACGACAACCCCACGCTCACCGATATCGGCTTTGTTCAGCAGGTCGAGCTTTACGAGCAGCTGGTGGCGAGGGGGAAATCCCCCGTTGT
The DNA here is from genome assembly GCA_016278295.1 of Roseovarius sp. Taxonomy (GTDB): domain Bacteria; phylum Pseudomonadota; class Alphaproteobacteria; order Rhodobacterales; family Rhodobacteraceae; genus Roseovarius. The sequence goes on from JADQCC010000244.1 coordinate 9,084, forward strand.
GATCGATTCCGCCGATATCCGGCGCGATCCGTCAACCATGTTGCAACGGCTTTGTGCCGCCATCGGCCTCGACTGGACGCCCGCGATGCTCACCTGGCCGCGCGGCGGCCACGCCGATGACGGGGTCTGGGCCGCGCATTGGTACGGGGCCGTCCATGACAGCACCGGCTTCGCCCCCGCCGAGGGGCCGCCGCCCGCGCTCGACGGGCCGCGCGCCGACCTGGCCGAGGCGGCGATGCCGGCCTACGAGCGGCTGCGCGCCGTGGCGCTCTCGCCCGGGTAAGCAAATCCCTGCGCCACCGTGCCGGGCGCGCCGCGAACCTCCCGGTTCACGCCCTGAACCTTGCGGTTCGGCTCAGCCCTTCAGCCGCCGGTCCCGCGCCGCGAGCAGTTTCAGCCGCAGCGCGTTGAGCTGGATGAACCCGGCGGCATCCTTCTGGTCATAGGCCCCGGCATCCTCTTCAAAGGTGACATGCGCCTCCGAGTAAAGGCTGTGATCCGACCACCGCCCGACGGTCGTGGCCGCCCCTTTGTAAAGCTTCAACCGCACCGTGCCGCACACATGATGTTGCGACTGGTCAATCGCTGCCTGCAACATCTCGCGTTCCGGGCTGAACCAGAAGCCGTTATAGATCAGCTCCGCATAGCGCGGCATAAGCGAATCCTTGAGATGCCCGGCGCCGCTGTCGAGCGTGATCTGCTCGATCCCGCGATGCGCCTCCAACAGGACGGTGCCGCCCGGTGTCTCGTAAATGCCACGCGATTTCATCCCGACAAAGCGGTTCTCGACGAAATCGAGCCGCCCAATGCCGTGCTTTCCGCCCAATTCATTTAGCTTTGTCAATATGTTAGCGGGGCTCATCGGGGTGCCGTCGATGGCCACGGCATCGCCCCTGTCAAACGTGATCTCGATGAATTCCGGGGTGTCCGGCGCGTCCTCGGGGCGCACCGTGCGCTGATAGACATAGTCGGGCGCCGCCTCCGCCGGATCTTCGAGCACCTTGCCCTCGCTTGAGGTGTGCAGCAGGTTCGCATCCACCGAAAACGGCGCCTCGCCACGCTTGTCCTTGGCGATCGGAATCTGGTTTTTCTCTGCGAAATCAAGCAGTCGCGTGCGGCTCGTCAGGTCCCATTCCCGCCACGGCGCGATCACTTTTATATCGGGGTTGAGCGCATAGGCCGCCAGCTCGAACCGCACCTGGTCGTTGCCCTTGCCGGTCGCGCCGTGGGCCACGGCATCCGCCCCGGTCTCGGCCGCGATCTCGACAAGACGCTTTGAAATCAAGGGCCTGGCGATCGAGGTGCCAAGCAGGTACAGCCCCTCGTAGACCGCGTTGGCGCGGAACATCGGAAACACGAAATCGCGGACGAACTCTTCGCGCAGATCCTCGATGAAGATGTTTTCTTCCTTGATTCCAAGGAGTTTCGCCTTTTCCCGCGCGGGCTCCAGCTCTTCGCCCTGGCCCAGGTCGGCGGTAAACGTCACCACCTCGCAGCCATATTCCGTCTGCAACCATTTCAGGATGATCGAGGTATCGAGACCCCCGGAATAGGCCAGAACAACTTTCTTCGGCGCAGACATCATGCTTCCCCCTTCGCGGATTTCCCGCGCGATTAGACGGTTTTGCCGCCCGGGGCAAGTCAGCCCCTTGCCAGCCGCCCGCGATTGCGTCACTGACACGGCCATGTCCGATTTCCGCGATACCGCCCGCGCCGCCGAGGCCGCCATGCGCGCCGTCTTTTCACCGACGCCCTTGCAGCGCAACGACCACCTGTCCGAGCGTTACGACGCCGACATCTGGCTAAAGCGCGAGGATCTCAGCCCGGTGCGCTCCTACAAGCTGCGCGGTGCCTTCAACGCCATGCGCCACGTGCTTTCGGCGCGGCCCGATACCGCACAGTTCGTCTGCGCGAGCGCCGGTAATCACGCGCAGGGCGTGGCCTATATGTGCCGTCAGTTCGGGGTTCGCGGCGCGATCTTCATGCCGGTGACGACGCCACAGCAAAAGATTGGAAAGACAGAGAAATTCGGCGGCGATGCCGTTACCATCCGGCTCACCGGCGACTATTTCGACGACACGCTCGCCGCCGCGCAGGAGTATTGCGCGCAGGTGGGCGGGCATTTCCTCGCGCCGTTCGACGACGAGGATGTGATCGCCGGACAGGCCAGCGTCGCGGTCGAGATAGAGATGCAGATGGAGCGGTTGCCCGATCACATGGTGCTGCCCGTGGGGGGCGGCGGGCTGTCCTCGGGCGTGCACAGCTATTTCGGCGATCGCGTACCGCTCACCCTGGTAGAGCCCGCCGGCGGGGCCTGTCTCGCCGCGGCGGTCGCGGCGGGGGCGCCGGTGCGGCTGGATCAGGTGAATACCTTCGCCGACGGCGCCGCCGTGGCGCAGATCGGCGCGCGTCCCTTCGCGCGCCTAGCCCCGCATGACGGCTTTGGTCTGATCGCTGTCGCCGAGGACCGGCTGTGCACCACCATGCTCGAAATGCTCAATGTCGAGGGCATCGTGCTCGAGCCCGCCGGGGCGCTGTCGGTCGATGCGCTCAAGGACATGGGCGGCCAGATTCGGGGCAAGACCGTGGTTTGCGTCACCTCCGGCGGCAATTTCGATTTCGAGCGCCTGCCCGAGGTCAAGGAGCGCGCGCAACGCTTCTCGGGGCTCAAGAAATACTTCATCCTTCGCATGCCGCAGCGCCCCGGCGCGCTGCGCGATTTTCTCGAGGTTCTTGGCCCGGATGATGACATCGCGCGCTTCGAATACCTCAAGAAATCCGCGCGCAATTTCGGCTCGGTCCTGATCGGGATCGAGACGACGCAGCCCGAGAATTTCGACGCGTTCATCGCGCGTCTCGACCAAACAGGCTTTGCGTATCGCGACATCACCCGTGACGAGGTGCTTGCCGAGTTCCTCATCTAGGCGGCGATTCCCTCCGCGATCCCGGCAAGAAACGCGGCTTTCGATGTCTCATAGCCGGAAACGATCCTGGGGATATCGATGCTGTCCCGCGCGCCCGCGCCTGATTTCGCCTCGCCATCGGCGCACAAGTCGGCAAGTGCCTCAAAGCCGAGATTGAGCGCGCTGCCCTTCAGAAAATGCAACTGTGCCTCGAGATTATCCTCTGTCGTGGCGGTACGCAGCACCGCCAGCGCCGTCTCCACTTCCTCCAGAAACAGGTCGAGCACCTCCTCGAAGGCGTCGGCACCGATCTCTTCCCGCAATTCACGCACGCGAATCCAGTCTATCATGTCAGCCTCTCCCGCATTTCTTTCAGTCTCCGCACGAGGTATTCAGAACGTGTTAACGCCGATGAGAAAATACCAGAAACTTTTATCATTCACGGGATGTAAACACCCGTGCGGTGACCGTGTGCACGAAACGAATGATGGTGAGAGCGGTGCGCGGCGCAAACATGACCAAGGATGAGGCAACCGCCGATATCGATGCGCGGCGGCGCGTTCTTGTCGTGGATGACAGCCGGGCGCAGCGGCGCATTCTGGGCAGTTACCTGCGGCAATGGGGCTATATCGTCGAAGAGGCCGAAAGCGGTGGCGAAGCGATCGATATCTGTCATCGCGATCTTCCCGAACTCGTGGTCAGCGACTGGATGATGCCGGGGATGAGCGGCCCGGAATTCTGTCGCGCCGTCCGCGGGATGAAGAACGATACTTATGTCTATTTCATCCTCCTCACCTCCAAGAGCGGCAAGGAAGAGATCGCGCTCGGCCTCGATGCCGGGGCCGATGATTTCCTCACCAAGCCGGTCAATTCCGCAGAACTGCGCGCGCGCATGGCCGCCGGGATGCGCATCCTTGATATGGAGCACGAGCTGCTTGCCAAGAACCGGCTCGTCAGGGCCACGCTCGACGAATTGCAGGCACTTTACGATTCGCTCGATAGCGATCTTGTCGAGGCCAACAAGCTGCAACAGTCGCTGCTCAGCGAACGCTACCGCGATCTCGGCCCGGCAGAGGTCTCTCTCTCGTTGCATTCCTCGGGGCACGTCGGGGGCGATCTCGTGGGCATGTTCCCGATTTCCGACAGCCGCGTTGGCCTCTACGGGCTCGACGTGTCCGGCCACGGGATCAGCTCGGCGCTGATGACCGCGCGGCTCGCCGGGTATCTCTCGGCCACCGCGCCAGAACACAATCTCGCGCTACACGAGATCGCGCCGGGGCGCTTCGCCGCGCGCCCCCCGGCCGAGACGGTGTCGCGGCTCAACCATGTCTTTCTTTCAGACCTCGAAACCGAGCATTACTTCACCATCGCGCTCGCCGATGTCGATCTCGCGACGGGCCGGGTGATTCTCGCGCAGGCCGGGCATCCGCACCCGGCCGTGCAGCGCGCCGACGGATCGGTGGAGTTCGTGGGCGAGGGCGGCCTGCCCGTGGGGCTCATCGAGGGGGCGAGCTTTGACCAGGTCGAGTTCACGCTGGCGCCTGGCGACCGGCTGCTCATTCATTCGGACGGGATCACGGAATGCGCTGACCCCGATGGCCGCATGCTCGATGACACTGGCCTTGCCGCGATCATGCGTCACCTGCGCCAGACACACGGTCCGGCCTTTCTCGAATCGCTCATGTGGAAGCTGTCCGATCACGCGGGCGAGGCGCGCTTTACCGATGATATCTCGGCGGTTCTGCTGGAGTTCAAGCCCATGCCCCGGCCCGGCTGACGAAGTGGCGGTCCCCGGCGTTGCCAAGCTCGCGCACGGCGCGCGCGGTCGTTATCCACAGTGCCCGGTGCCCCGGCTCCGAGGGCGGACCCAGCCTGCGCACCGGGCAGGCGCGATAAATCACGCAGAGCTTTTCCGCCCAGAGATCGTAGTCCGGCATGTAGGTGAACCGGCGAAACGTCCCGAGCCGCCGCGGCCATGCGATCAGCCAGCCGGTTTCTTCCCGCACCTCGCGATAGAGCGCCCGCAGAGGTGATTCGCCCGGGTCGATGCCACCCCCGGGCAATTGCAGCTCTGGCACCGGCGTCGCCTGATGCGTCACCAGAAGCCGCCCGCCCCGCGGCAGCACGGCATAGACGCCGGGGCGGAGCCGATAGCGGATACCGGGCTGCGGGGGCTCTCCGAATCGCCGTGTCATGCCGTCTCCTTCACGCCCGCCTTGTCCTGCCCTGCCCGTCGCGATATGCCCAAACCGCGCAGCGAAGGAAAGCCCATGACGCTTGGACAGAGGTTAGCGTGGGACGACACGGTCCTGCCGTTTCAGCTCGATCACGCGGATATCCGGGGCCGGGTCGCGCGGCTCGACGGCGTTCTCGACGCGATCCTGAAACAGCACGACTACCCGCCGCCCGTCGAGGCCCTGATCGCCGAGATGGCGCTTCTGACGGCGCTCATTGGCCAGACGATCAAGCTGCGCTGGAAGCTGTCGCTCCAGCTTCAGGGCAAGGGTGGGATCCGCCGCATCGCCAGCGATTATTTTGCCCCCACCCGCGAGGGCGAACCGGCCCGCATGCGCGCCTATGCCAGCTTTGACCCGGACAGGCTCGGCGAGGGCGACGCCTTCGCGCAACTGGACGAGGGCTATTTCGCCGTGCTCCTCGATCAGGGGCAGGGCACGACACCCTACCAGGGCATCACCCCGATCACCGGCAAGGCGCTGCGCAACTGTGCCGAGGCCTATTTCGCGCAGTCAGAGCAATTGCCCACGCGGTTCGCCCTCAGCTTCGGCAGATCGACCGAGCAGGGCGGGGTCGAGCATTGGCGCGCCGGCGGCGTGATGCTGCAACACATGCCCAAGGCCTCGCCATTCGCCAAGGACGGTGGCTCGGGCATGGGTGGGCTGCTCGCCGCGCGCGACATCGTGCACGGCGACGACGCCGAGAACTGGGGCCGCGCCAACCACCTGCTCGATACGGTCGAGACGCTCGAACTGATCGGTCCGTCCGTCTCGCCGACCGATCTGCTGGTGCGGCTCTTTCACGAAGAAGGCCCCCGCGTATTCGAGATGCAGCCCGTGCGTTTCGGCTGCACCTGCTCCGAGGAACGGGTGCGCAACAGCCTGTCGATATACTCGGCCCGCGACATCGCCAGCATGACCACCGCAGAGGGCGTCGTCACCGCCGATTGCCAGTTCTGCGGGGCGCATTACCGGCTCGCTCCTGAATCGCTCGGCTTCGATGCCCCGGAGGCCCCGGGTGGCACCGAGTGATCCCCTCACCCGCATTCTGAAAGCGGCGGGCGCGCCGCGAGCGGGGTCGTCCGATTACGACCTCAACCGCGGGATCACGCTGCCCGAGGGGCGAAAGCTGCGGCCCGCGGCCGTGCTCGTGGCTGTCGAGACGGGCGGCAATGCACCGCGTGTTATCCTGACCATGCGCTCCTCGGCGCTGCGGCATCATCCGGGCCAGATCGCTTTTCCCGGCGGCAAGCAGGATGCGGGCGATGCTGATCTGCACGCCACCGCCCTGCGCGAGGCGCATGAGGAAATCGGCCTCGCCCCGGACGCCGTCGAGATTCTCGCCGACCTGCCTCGCCACGAGACCGTCACAGGTTTTGATGTCATGCCGGTGCTTGCCCGTGTTGCCACCCCGTTCAGCCCGATGGCCGAGCCGGGCGAGGTGGCCGAGGTGTTCGCTGTCCCGCTTGCGCATGTTCTCGACCCTGCGCATTTCCGCGTCGAGCAGCGTCGCTGGCAAGGGATGTGGCGGCGCTATTACACGGTGCCTTACGGGCCGTATTATATCTGGGGCGCGACCGCCCGCATCCTGCGGATGATGGCCGACATGGCGGCACGGTCATGAGGATCAGGGATGACTGGATCGCGCGCCCCGAGACCCGCGCGGTCTGTGACGCGCTTGCGGCAGGCGGCTACAGGGCGCTGTTCGTCGGCGGCTGCGTGCGCAACGCGCTTCTCGGCGTGCCGGTGGGCGATATCGACATCGCCACAGATGCGCATCCCGAAACGGTGATGACGCTGGCGCGCGCGGCGGGGCTCAAGCCGGTTCCGACGGGCATCGACCACGGCACGATCACCGTGGTCTCGGGCGGGCTGCCGCATGAGGTCACCACCTTTCGCGCCGATATAGAGACGGATGGACGTCATGCGCAGGTCGCCTTCGGCCAGAGCATCGAGGCCGACGCACGCCGCCGCGATTTTACCATGAACGCGCTTTATGCCGGGCGTGATGGCGATGTACTCGACCCGCTTGGCGGGCTGCCAGACCTGCGTGCGCGCCGTGTGCGGTTCATCGACGACCCGGCCGAGCGCATCCGCGAGGATACCCTGCGCATCCTGCGATTCTTCCGCTTTCACGCCTGCTACGGTGATCCGCAGGGTGGCCTCGATCCTGACGGGCTCGCCGCCTGCGCCGCCGCGCAGGACAGCCTCGCCACCCTCTCGCGAGAGCGGATCGGGGCCGAGATGCGCAAGCTGCTGGCCGCGCCCGATCCCGCGCCCTCTGTCGCGGCGATGCAGGCCGTGGGCGTGCTCGGGGCGATCCTGCCAGGCGCCGACGTGGCGGCGCTTGCCCCGCTCGTCCACCTCGAATCCGAGACGGATACCGCCCCCGACGCCCTCCGCCGCCTTGCCGCGCTGGGCGGCGCGGATGCGTCAGAGCGGCTGCGCCTCTCGCGCGCCGAAGGCCGACGGCTGACGCGCCTGCGCGACGGGATCGCGAGCGGCATGTCCACCGCCGAGATCGGCTATCGCTTCGGGGTCGGGGAGGGGGACGATATCGTGCTCTTGCGCGCGGCGTTTCTTGGAACCCCGCTTGCACCGGACGCGCTCGACGATATCAGGCGCGGCGCGGCGGCGGTGTGCCCGGTCCGCGCCACCGACCTGATGCCAGAGCACTCCGGCGCCGACCTCGGTCGCCGCCTGTCCGAGATCGAGGCCCGCTGGATCGCCTCGGGCTTTACCCTGCGCCGCGAGGATTTGCTGTGAGCACGCGCCGCACCCTGCAAGCCAACCCGGAACGGTTGATCGTATCACGACTGGCGGAGAAGATAGGTGTCCATGATCCAGCCGTGTTTGACACGCGCCTTTTCACGGAGTTCGACGATACGGTCTGCCACCTCCGCCAATGACCCGGCGCAGAGGATCTGGTCCGCACTCCCCAGGTAAGCCCCCCACCAGATCGACAGTCCCGCCGGATCGAGACCCTGGAAAGAGCATTCCCCGTCCAGCATGACAACAACGGTATCCTCGCCCTCGGGCCATCCGTGATCGCGCAACCGGCGCCCGGTGGTGATCTGGATCGGACCGTTCACCGCGTTCAGCGGAATCGCGTGGGCCGCTGTCAGAGCCTGAATTGCGGTGATCCCCGGCAGCACCCGGATCGACGGGCGTGGAACCAGGCGTTCTGCAATGCGGATGCTGCTGTCATAGAGCGAGGGATCGCCCCAGACCAGTAGCGCGACGGGGCCGCTTGTCGGCGCGTTCTCCAGGGCGGCCTGCCACCGGCGGGCAATTTCGTCGTGCCAGGCCGAGACCCGTTCCTGATAGGGCAGGGCGGAGTCGCGCTCTGGATAATCGAAGGTCAGAACCTGCGCGCCGGTTCCGCTTGCCGCGATGATGCGCTGGCGAAGGGCCGCCAGCGCTTCTTTTTCTTCACCCTTGAGCGGCAGCAGGATGACCGCCGCGTCGCGAAGCGCCTGCATGCCTTCGAGGGTAACATGCGCTTCGCTTCCAGTGCCGATGCCGATGAGCCAGAGATCACGGATCATTGTGAAGCTCGAATCATCGGCACGGCCTTGGTCAGGCGGCTTCGGGGGCTGCGAACCGCGCGGTGAGCCAGCCGAGCAACGCCCAGACCGCCAGCCCGACGCCCAGCCCGCGGGCCGAGAATTCGGCCGCCAGTTCCGGCGGTGCGGTGCCGTTGAAGCTGTCCAGCACCGGTGCCCCGATGACATGGGGCAGGGCAAGCAGGACGACGCCGACGACGACAAAGGGCACGTTGCGGCCAAAGCCGATCAGGGCCAGACCGGCACCCGTGGCCAGGACGGTGCCCAACCACCAGATCTGGCGCAGCGTGATATCCGCGGAAATGGTTCCCGGCAATTCGGGTGCGAGCCCCATGGCCGGGGCCAACTGGACACAGGTGAAGCCCGCGATACCCCAGAGGATGCCCTGTTGCAGCGAAATCTTCCGCCCGAACAGCCCGGCGACCTGATAGGCCGCAGCCAGGATCAGCCCGTAGCCCGAGTAGGTCAACGCGTAGAAGAGCACGGTCATCACGTTGCGCGTGAGGGCAGACGTGTCGGCCTCCTCGGCGTCGCCGTGGCCGGGATCAAGGCTGTCGCGGCTGACGGTCTCGGACTCGCCCCCAACGGCATCGTTGCCAAAATGGACCAACTCCCCTGTTTCATAGCGTTCCGCGAGAATAATGGTTTCCTGCACGAAGGCGAAGTGCAACATGGCTGCGAACAGCCCTGCACCAAAGCCGGCGATCAGCCCGCCGGCCAGCATGTTCTTGAACATCAGATTTTCCTTGTTCGCTCAGTGGCAGGGGAAGCCGGTCGCGTGGCGCATATCGTGCGCCGCGTCATGCAGCCCCGTCGATTGGACAAAGCCGGAAAAGAACAGAATGCCCGCTCCAACGATGGCGACGAACAGGATGTTCAATGCCTTGGTCTGGGTTCCAGTGGTACTGGTGATAACTTGTGTCATTGTTTTCTCCTTGCCGTCACACCCGACGGTCGTTCAAGTTACGTTTCCTGTGGCCGGTCTCCTGACTCGCGGGTCGTCGCAAACCTTTCCCCTTCCCACCAGGGCCTGGGCCCCGGCAGTGGGATTATGAAAGGCCGCTCGCCGCACACAGTCGCGGGGGCGGTCAGGGCTTGAGTCCGGCGAGATACCAGAACTCGTCCCTGTTCCCGTTTCAGTCCCGCCGCAGAGCGCGGAAGGACACCACATCCGTCACTTATGAAGGTCGGGTCCATGACTAGTCAATCCGCAAAACAGACGGCATGGCCTCTCAAAGCGACACCTGACCGACCGGGCGTGTCATCAGCCGGGGATCCGGGCGACGGCCTTGAACCGCAGATCGCCCAGCACGCGCGCGTCAGGGAAGTTCCCGTCATCCGAGCGGCGGTAAAGTACGAGAAAAGTGCGAATCAGCGGCAGGTCGGTCTCGGTCAGGTCGCCAAACAGATAGGCCGTCTTGCCCGGCGCCCGGACGGCCAGTGTCGAAGGACGGGCGCAACCGGACATGCACTCCACGGTCGATATCCGCAACATAGGATCGTCTGCCGACAGGATATCGGCGAGCCTGCTTCGGAAATCCGATCGGCCCAGCGGGCAGGTGCCGCACAGGGTGATGCTGGTTTCAGCGGGCATCGTTCGCCAATGGCCCGAACAGGATAAGTGCGGGCATGTCGCCGGTTTCCTTTTCCAGAGCGCGCGCAAGCGTCCGCACCGTGTGGCGGGTGACGGATTGTTCGGGGCGGCTGACGGATTCGGCAAGAAGCGCGGGGGTCTCCGGCGGCAGCCCTCCGTCGATCAGGCGCCGTGCGAGTTTCGGGAACGTGCGCTTGCCCATGAAGACGACGGTGGTGGCTCCGCCATCCGTAAGCGCGGCCATGTTGATGTCTTCGGGCAGGGCGCCGGTCAGGTCGTGGCCGGTGACGAACTGGACCCGCCGTGCGGTCAGGCGTCGTGTCAGGGGAATGCCCGCCGCGGCCGCCGCGGCGCAGGCAGACGGAACACCGGGGATGATCTCGAAAGCGATCCCGGCCTGGCTGAGCGCCTCGGTTTCCTCTTCGAGCCGCCCGAAAAGCCCGCTATCCCCGGATTTCAGGCGGACGACCCGCTGGTTCATCCGGGCGTAGTCGATCAGCAGGCGGCTGACATGGTCCTGCCTGGGCGAAGGCCGCCCCGCCCGCTTGCCCACCCCCACGAGATCGGCACCACGCCGGGCATGGTCCAGGATCGGGCCGGCGGACAGATCGTCGAACAGCACGGCGTCGGCACGTTTCAGCCGGTCCACCGCCTTGAGGGTCAAAAGCTCGGGGTCGCCGGGACCGGAACTGACGAAGCTGACGAAACCGGTCATGTGTTTTCCTCCGTCGAGATGAGATGGAAGAAGGTGCCGCTGACATTGCCCCGGATCGAACCCGTCTCCGGCACCGGGTTGCCATCGGCATCCGCCACCTGTGCGAGCGGCGCATCGGGTTGGTCGAGGATGGTGGAATAGTGGAACTCATGGCCCCGGAGCGCCGCACCCACGGCATGACCCGGCATTGGGGCCTGAAGGACGGCGCGGCGATAACCCAGGTGGAGCTTGCGCGTCTCGTAGCTGGTTGCAAGACCAAGCAGCCCGGCCATCCGGTGACGTGTGCCCGCCTTGTCGATCAGCGTTTCGCCGAGCGCCATGTAGCCGCCGCATTCGCCGTGGACCGGCTTCGTCCCGGCATGACGGCGGAGGGCCGCCAGGAACGTCCCGGCGGCGGCGATCCGTCCCGCGTGCAGTTCGGGATAGCCGCCAGGCAGCCAGACGAGGTCGGCATCGGGGTCCGGCGCCTGATCGGCGAGCGGCGAGAAGGGCAGGATTTCCGCCCCGGCGGCGTGCCAGCCCTCCAGCAGGTGCGGGTAGGTGAACGAAAACGCGGCATCCCGTGCGATGGCGATGCGCTGTGCCGGGGGTTTTGGCAGCGCGCGGGGCGCCGAAGCCAGCGGCGCACCCCTCGCCGCGGCCCTGATCGCGTCCAGATCGACATTTTCGCGCAGGAAGGCAGCGTAGCCCGCTATCGCGGCATCGAGATCGGGATGTTCGACCGCCTGGATCAGCCCCAGATGCCGTTCCGGCAGGGTCAGATCGCCACGGCGCGGCAGCACGCCCAGCACGGGCAGACCCGCGCGCTCCATTCCGAGCCGGGTCAGGCGTTCGTGCCGGGGCGAGGCGACACGGTTCAGGATCACCCCGGCAAAGGGCAGCTCCGGCATGTAATTCCGGAAACCCAGTGCCGTCGCGGCGGCGGATTGCGCCTGTCCCCCCACATCCAGCACCAGCACCACCGGCCAGCCCATGACCAGCGCGGTTTCGGCGCTGCTGCCAAAGCCCTGCTGGCCGCGCGTGGCAACGCCGTCATACAAGCCCATGGAGCCTTCCGCGACGCAGATATCCGCGCCTGCCGCCTGCGCCGCGATCGCGTACCACAGATCGCGGCCCATGGCCCAGCCGTCGAGATTGAAACTGTTCCGCCGGCAGGCCGCCTTGTGGAAGGCCGGATCGATGTAGTCGGGCCCGGATTTGAAGGGCTGCACCGTCAACCCGTCCTCGGCCAGCGCCCGCAGCAGGCCCAGCATGACGGTGGTCTTGCCCGTCCCCGACGAAGGGGCCGATACCAGAAGACCGGGCGCGGCACTCATGGCTTGGCTTCGGATTCGGGCGTCCACCCGGACCACCGCGAACCGGCGCCTTGGGGTCGGTAGCGGCGGTCATAGCCGACGGAGTAGAGACAGCTTTCGCCGAAGCCCTCGTCCGACAATGCCGGGCCGACAAGGATCAGCGCCGTGCGGGTGATGTTCTCGCCCAGCTTCGACCGGATGTCCGACAGGGTGCCGCGAATGATCTCCTGATCGGGCCAGGAGGCGCGGTAGACCACGGCCACCGGGCAATCGGCACCATAGGCCGGGGTCAGGTCATCGACCACGCGGGCGAGGTTCTGGACCGAAAGGTGAATGGCGAGGGTTGCGCCAGTGGCGGCGAAGTTGGTCAGCGTCTCGCCTTCGGGCATCGACGAGGCGCGGCCCGGCGTGCGGGTCAGCACCACGGATTGGGCGATGCCTGGCAGGGTCAGCTCGGTTCCAAGCGCCGCTGCGGCGGCGGCGAAGGCGGGCACGCCCGGCGTGACCGAGACGGGGATGCCCTCGGCCTTCAGGCGCCGCATCTGTTCGCCCATTGCGGACCAGACCGAGAGGTCGCCGGAATGAAGCCGCGCGATGTCGAGGCCCGCGGCATGGGCGGTGCGGATCTCGTCCATGATCTGCTCGATATTCATGGGCGCGGTGTTCACGATCCTCGCGCCCTCGGGGCAATGGCCAAGCATTGCTTCGGGCACCAGAGAGCCGGCATAGAGGCATACCGGGCAGGCGGCGATGATGTCGCGGCCGCGCAGGGTGAGAAGGTCGGGCGCGCCGGGGCCGGCGCCGATGAAGTGAACGGTCATGGTGTCTTTCCTTGAGCCAGGGAACAGGTGGCCATTCGGTCGGTTGAATGGACGCGCCGGGTCAGAAGCCGCGCGCCGGGACCGGCGGCGGCCAGGGCAGCGGCCTCGGCGACGGAGCCGGTCTCGCGTTCGGCAAGAACACGCGCGGATTGCGTGGGGGTCTTCTGCGCGCAAAGCATGTCTGCGGCGATACCGTGCAGCGGCAGGTCCAGCTCTGCCGCCAATGCGCCGAGCGTCGGGGCCTTGTCTTTGGCCGTGGCAAGCGCGTCGGGTCGCGTCCCCTGCGATGCGCGGTCGAGCGCATCGCGCAGGCTGTCGATGGTCGCCCTGTTGCTGAACCCGAACCCCGCGACGATCACAGGACATGGCTCCATTGCGTGACGGGGAAGCCGGCGCGCCAGCCCCGCTTCGGGCCTAGCGGGGCGGAATGGGCGATCTCGATCCGCATCAGATCGCCGCCAAGGCGGGCATGGCTGGCGGTGAGCAGCGCCTCGGATTCCAGCGTGACGGCATTGGCGACAAGGCGGGTGCCTTTCGGCAGGGTTTCCAGATATCCCAGCAGTCGGGGTGAGAGGCCGCCGCCCACGAAAACCGCATCCGGCGCGGGCAGGTCCGCCAGCGCGTCGGGCGCCGTGCCGTGAACGATGGTCAGGCGGTCGGCGCCGAGCCGGTCGGCATTGGCGCGGGTCAACGCGACCCGATCCCCGCGTGGCTCGATGGTGGTGGCCCGAAGGGACGGGTCGGACAGCAGCCATTCGATCCCGATGGTTCCCGAACCGCCGCCGATGTCCCAGAGATGTTCGAAGGGGCGGGGTGCTAACGCCGAAAGGGTTAGCGCGCGCACCGGGCGCTTGGTCATCACACCGTCGCTGTCGAACGCATCGTCCGGGCGGCCCGAGGCCAGCGGCAGCACCGCGCCGTCCCCCGCCACGCGGAGCGCGGCGCACACCGGATGCGAAAATGCGGTATCGGGCAGGGTGTCGGCGGTGGTCTCGGTCAGGCGTTCGCGCGGACCGCCCAGGGATTCCATCACGGTCAGCGATGAGGTACCGAAGCCCTGCGCGACAAGGTAGGCCGCAAGGTCGCGCACCGCCGCGCCATCGCGCAGCAGGACGATCATCTGCCGACCCGGCGCGAGGTGTGGTTTCAGCCGGGATAAAGGCGCCGCGTGCAATCCGGTGCACAAGGTGGCCTCCAGCCCCCAGCCCATGCAGGCGGCAGCCAGCGAGAAGGTCGACCGCCCCGGAAGGGCGTGCCATTCATCCCGTCCCAGCCGCCTGGCCAGCGTGGTGCCCGCTCCGAACCAGAACGGATCGCCGGAGGCGAGCACCACGGTGGGTTGTCCGCGCAGCGCCATCAGGCGCTCGACCCCGTCCGAGAACGGCACCGGCCAGGGGATGCGGCGGGCCTTGCCTTCCGGGATCAGGGACAGGTGGCGTTTCGGGCCCATGACGATCTCTGCGGCGGCAAGCGCCGACCGGCTTGCGCCGCACAGGCCGTCCGGGCCATCTTCGCCCAGGCCGATGATGGTAAGCCACGGAGCCTCAGACATGACGCCAAACCTCCTGATCCTGGGTGGCACGACCGAAGCCCGGCGGTTGTGCAGCGCCGTGGCGCGGGCGGGGCTGACGGGCACGGTATCCGTGGCCGGGCGTGTCGACCGGCCAGCGCCGCAGGCGCTGCCCCTCCGTGTCGGTGGCTTCGGCGGGGTGGCCGGGCTGGTGGACTACCTGCACCGGAATGACGTTACCCATCTGATCGACGCGACACATCCATTCGCCGCGCAGATGAGCGCCAATGCCGTGGCGGCCTGCGCCGAAACCGGCGTTCCCCTGCTGGCCCTGACCCGTGCGCCCTGGCAGGCGCAACCGGGAGACCACTGGCAGCACGTGCCGGACATCGCGGGCGCGGTGGCGGCGCTCAATGGCCCGAAGCGGCGCGTCATGCTGGCGGTGGGGCGGATGCATCTGGCCGAGTTCGCGGCGGCCCCGCAGAATTTCCACTTGCTGCGGCTGGTGGATGCGCCCGACGGGCCGCTGCCCTTGCCCGATTGCCACGCCGTGGTGGGTCGCGGCCCCTTCACCGTCGAAGGGGATATGGCCCTGATGCGGTATCACCGGATCGAGATCGTCGTCTCGAAGAACGCGGGCGGGACCGGTGCGCAGGCCAAGATCGTCGCGGCACGCCGGCTTGGCCTGCCGGTGATCATGATAGACCGGCCCGCGATCCCGCCGCGCCGCGAGACGCATTCCGTCGATGATGTGATGCGCTGGCTGGGTCATGGGGTAACGGACCTTGGCGTGTAGACGATGGGAGCGCCGTTTCGCTCGATGATCCGCGTGGTCGATGACCCCACCACCACCACGGTGCGCATGTCCGCCATTTCCGGCGTGCAATGCGGCAGGGGAACGACGCGGATATCTTCCTGAGGCGTGCTGATCGATCGGGCGAAGATCACCGGGCGGGTGTCGCCGCAGGCGTCATTCAGGATTTCCAGCGTTCTGGCAAAGCCTTCGGGCCGCGACCTGGACCGTGGATTGTAGAACGCCATGGCAAAATCCGCCTCGGCGGCAAGTCGCAGGCGCTTTTCGATCAGGCTCCAGGGTTTGAGGTTGTCGGACAGGTTGATGGCGCAGAAATCGTGCCCAAGCGGCGCACCGGCGCGCGCGGCGGCGGCCAGCATGGCGGTGATGCCGGGAAGCACCCGGATGTCGAGGTCGCGCCACTCCGCCGGGCCGGCCTCGACCGCTTCGAATACCGCCGAGGCCATGGCGAAGACGCCTGGATCGCCGGACGAGACAACCACGACCCGCTTGCCTCGCATCGCCATGTCCAGCGCGAGACGAGAGCGGTCCAGCTCGACCCGGTTGTCGGAAGGGTGCAGCGTCAGACCGGGGCGTTCCGCCACGCGGGCGACATAGGGGATGTAGCCCACCACGTCCGTGGCCATTGTCAGCGCCTCGGTCACCTCGGGCGTCACGAGCCTTTCCGCGCCGGGACCGAGGCCCACGATGGTAACATTGCCGCTCATGGCCGCCTCCCTTGGCCATGCACGACGATGATCGAGAAATAGGGGGTCACCTTGTCCGCGGCCTCTGAAAGCTTCTGCACCGTCTGGCCGGGCATCGACGCGTATTCCACCAGCCATGCGGCGTCATACCGCCCCGCCTTGCGCAGCGCGCCGCGGATCTTGTCGATGTTGCGGCCGATCTTCATGACGATCAGCGCGTCCGAGCGGCGCATGTGTTCCACCAGGTCTTCCTCGGGCAACGTGCCCATGAGCGTGGTGAGCACGTCATCGCCCCAGGTTATCGGCTCGCCCGTGGCGGTCCATGCGGCGGCCATGCCGGTAATGGCCGGGACCAGCCGCACGGGGCAGACATCGCGCAGGCGGGTGTAAAGGTGCATGAAGGAGCCGTAAAAGAACGGATCGCCTTCAGAGACCACGATCACATCCTCCCCCGCATCGGACAGGGCGCGCAGGCGGGCGGTGCTATCGTCGTAGAAGGCCGCGAGGAGCGCGTTGTAGCGCGGATCGGCCAGCGGAATTTCCGTGGTCACCGGATATTCCAGGGCAATCTCGGTCACGTCGGGGCGCAGCATTCCGTCGATGATCTTGCGGGCCTGCCCCATGCGCCCCTTCTTGCGGAAAAACGCCACGTACCTCGCATTGCGCAGCAGGCGGTCGGCCTTGATCGACATCAGTTCGGGATCGCCGGGGCCCAGCCCCACACCCGAGATGGTGCCCCGACCCGTCATTCGACGCGGCTCGCGATGGCGTTGACGGCGGCAACGGTGATGGCGCTGCCGCCCAGACGGCCCTCGACGATACAGCAGGGCACGGGTCGATCGGCCCAGAGCGCGGCCTTCGATTCCTTCGCGCCGACGAACCCCACCGGGCAGCCGATGATCGCCGCGGGGCGGGGGCAATCCGGGTCTTCGAGCATGTTGAGCAGGTGGAAGAGCGCGGTGGGCGCGTTCCCGATGGCCACCAGCGCGCCTTCGAGTCGCGGCCGCCAGAGTTCCAGCGCGGCGGCGGAGCGGGTGTTGCCCATTTTCTTCGCCAGATCGTGGATGCCTTCGGCGTGCAGGGTGCAGATCACCTCGTTATCGGCGGGCAGGCGGGGGCGGGTGACGCCTTCGGAAACCATGCGCGCGTCGCAGAAGATCGGCGCCCCGTCCCCGAGCGCCGCGCGCGCCGCGCGGGCAAAGCCGGGGGAAAAGCGGATGTGCCGTTCCAGCCCGATCATGCCGGCGGCATGTATCATCCGAACAGCGATCTGTTCTTCATCGGGGTCGAACCGGGTCAGGTCGGCCTCGGCCCGAATCGTGGCGAAGCTTTCCCTGTAGATGGCTGCGCCGTCTTTTTCATAATCGTATGGCATTCAGAGAGCCTCGGTCAGGTCGGTGATCTGGTCGGGATGCAATGCGCGGGCGGTGGGTGTGTCCCAAGGCGCGCCATCGCGGATGAGGTCGAAGCGGCCGTTGCGGCCCGTCAGGGTGACCGCGGCGGCACGGGGCAGGGCGCAGCCCTTGGCGCAACCCGATACATGCAGTTCGACAGGGATCGTTCCGGCGAGCCGCGCGGCCAGCGCACGGGTCTCCACCGTCGCCTGCGGACAAAAGGGCGCGCCGGGGCAGGCATGAGCGGTCAGAAGCGCGCTGCCGGGCGTGGCGATG
Organism: Roseovarius sp.; assembly: GCA_016278295.1. GTDB lineage: Bacteria > Pseudomonadota > Alphaproteobacteria > Rhodobacterales > Rhodobacteraceae > Roseovarius. The sequence goes on from JADQCC010000244.1 coordinate 26,892, forward strand.
AAGCCGGGCGCCTCGGTCACGGAGGCGCCGCGCAGCCAGAAGAGCCGGTTGAGCATGAGCCGCAAACCGCTGGCACCCGTGCGGCCGATGAGCGACCCCAGCGCGGTCGCGTCGATGCTGCCGAACGGCGCACCAAGGATCGTCCCGCCCGGTGCCCGGCCCGGGACACAGGGCCTGCCCGCCGCGCGTGGCGCGGCTTGCTGCCAGTCGTCGGGCAGAGGCACTGTCCTGAGGTGACGGGCCATACGGCCGTTGGATAGGCCGCCGGTTTCGTGGAACCACTGGATCATCTCGGCCAGGGACCGGATTGCCGTCGCCTCGGCGATCCGGCGGCCCAGCGCGGCACCATCGGCGCGCAGGATCAGGTTGTCCGAGGCATCCAGCTCGAAACGGAAATCGGCGGAGCCCTCCGTCAGGTGCGCCGTCCCGCCGGTATCGAGCGCGTAGCCCATTTTCTCCGGCAGCACCGGGAAACCGGGCAATGCCGACAAAAGGGCGGCGCAAAGGCGATCCGTCAGGTCCTGATTCTGCCAATCTGCGGGCATCAGGATGTTGCGCCGCCCTTCGACCGCCGGATCGGCGTCGATCAGCCCAAGCGCACGCAGTTCACGCAAAAGCGCGGGATAACCGGCCTCGGTCACAGCCCGGATCTGGAGATTGGCGCGCGACGTCAGATCGAGCGTGCCATTGCCGAATCGCCGCGCCAGGCCGCAGAGCGCAAGCGCCTGTCCGGCCGAAAGCTCGGCCCGGAAGGGGCGAACGCGGACCACCAGCCCGTCGCCGGACATCATCGGGCGATGGGCACCGGGGCACCAGCCCTGAACGATGGGGGTGCTCATGCGCCGCCCTCCAGGCTGACGACGATCGAGTTGCGCCGCGTTTGCCAGAGCCCGGCGTCCTGCAATGCGCGGAAACGGTCGAGCATGGCGGCATGGGCGGCGGGGTTGGCGTCGCGCAGAAAGGCGTCGGTTTCCGGATCGCCCAGCGTGGCGCCGTGATACAGGTCAAAGAGGTGCGGCCCCACGACACCGGCCAGATGCGCGAAGCTGGCCATGTGGTCCAGGGTGGCGGCGATTTCGGCCGCGCCCCGGAAACCATGTGCCCGCATCCCCCTGATCCAGTCGGGATTCGCCGCACGGGCCTGCACGACGCGGGCGATCTCCTCGGGCAGGGAGCGGGCGCGGGGACGATCCGGGTCGGTGTTGTCGAGATGGTAGAGCGCGGCCCGCCCGCCGGTCACGGATTGCGCGGCGGCAAAGCCCGCCTCATGCGCGGCATAATCCGAGGCCAGCAGCAGATCCGTTTCCGGCAGGTCTTGCAGGTGGACGAAACTGTCCGCGCGGGCCACGCGGTCGCGGAGACCTTCGTCATCGCGCATGGCGTGGTCGCCATCCAGCGCCCAGGCCGAGGATGAAAGCCAGGCTTCGCCGGCCTGTTGGCGGGCCTCCGGCGTGTATTCCTCCAGCACCGTGCCCATGCCAAGGCCGAAGCTGCCCGGTGCGGGGCCGTAGACGCGGGAGGCCACCGTCTGGCCCGCATAGGGGTTCCAGTCGGGTGCCTCGTCGCGGAGGGCAAGCGCGCGGACAGCCTGCGAGAACAGCGCCGAGAGCGAGGGGAAGACGTCGCGGAACAGACCGGACACGCGAAGGGTCACGTCGATCCGGGGGCGGTCCAGTTCCGCGATGGGCAGAACCTCCAGTCCCGAGACGCGCCCGGACCCCTTGTCCCAGACGGGTTTCACCCCCAGCAGATGCAGCGCCATGGCGAATTCCTCGCCTGCGGTGCGCATGGTGGCCGAGCCCCAGAGATCGACGATCAGCCCGCGCGGCCAGTCACCTTCGTCCTGAAGATGGCGCCGGACCAGCTCTTCGGCCAGTTTGACACCCTGCGCGTGGGCGGACCGGGTCGGAACCGATCGCGGGTCGGTGGTAAAGAGGTTGCGGCCGGTGGGCAGCACGTCGCTGCGGCCTCGGTAGGGCGAGCCGGAAGGCCCGGCAGCGATGCGTTTTCCATCCAGTGCGTCCAGCAGGGACCGGCGTTCCGCCGCGGCGCTGTCCTCGTGCAGGGGCTGGCCACCGGCAATGTCGGATCGGCCCCAGACATGCAGCCCCTCGCCGAACTGGCTGTCCTTGATGTCGCAGACGAAGCGGTCGATCCGGGTGATGGCCTCGGCGGCCGAGGTCGCGCGGTCGAGACCAAGATCGTTCTCGACGCCAAGCGATCGCGCTTCGTCCCGGATATCGGCTTGCAGGCGGTTGCGGCGTTTCGGGTCCAGCCCGTCGGCGCTGGAAAACTCGTCGAGCAGGGCTTCCAGCCGGGCAAGCCGGTCCGGCGTCCGGCTATCGCGCAGCGGCGGCGGCACATGCCCCAGTGTCACCGCGCCTATGCGGCGCTTGGCCTGCGCGGCCTCGCCGGGATCGTTCACGATGAACGGGTAAAGCACGGGCAGGCAGCCTGTCAGCGCCTCCGGCCAGCAGTGCCGGGACAGGGCGACGGACTTGCCCGGCAGCCATTCCAGCGTACCATGCGCACCGATATGGATCAGCGCGTCGATCCGGGCCTGAAGCCAGAGGTAGAAGGCCACATAGGCATGTCGGGGCGTGCGGGACAGGTCGTGATAGTCGTCGTCGCGGGTGTTGGGCGTGCCGCGTTCCGGTTGCAGGGCCACAACGGCATTGCCGTGCCGCAGCGCCGCAAAGCGAAAGGCGCCGTCTTCGACGTGGTCGTCGTCCTCGGGCCGTCCCCATGCCCGTGCCAGATCGACACGGAGGCTGTCGGGCAGGGCCTGGAGGAGGCTCAGGTAGTCGGCAAGCGGCAGGCGCATGTCCCGCGCCAGCAGGCGCCGCTCCAGATACGCCGCCGCTTCCGGCAGGTCATAGCCCGCCTGCGCGAGGTCCGACAGGATCGCGCGGGCCGAGGCTGGCGCGTCGAGCCCGACGGCGTGGCCCATGTTCCAGTCCTTGCCGGGGTAGGTCGACAGGATCAGCCCGACGCGGCGGTCGCGCGGGGGCTTGGCCGCAAGGTTCAGCCAGCCCTCGACGCGATTCACCAGCGCCGAAATGCGCTCGGCGTCGGGCCGGTGGACATGGCGGGCGAATTGCAGATCCGGGTCGCGGTCGCCGGGTTCCTTGAAGGAAATGACGCCGCCCATGATGCGGCCATCGACCTCGGGCAGGACAACGTGCATCGCCAGATCGGCGGCGGAGAGACCACGCTCGGCCGCGTTCCACGCGGCACGGCCGGACGTCGCCAGCGTCACCTGAAAAACCGGGACATCCGCGGCATCGAGCGGAGAGCCGCCCTCTGACCCCTTGCCGCTGAAGGCGGTGGCGTTGACGATGGCATGGGGCGCATAGCTCCGGGCCTGCCTGCGCAGCCAGCCCGCGATCTCGGGTGCCTTGAGCGACGGCGCAAAGAGTGCGCGGACATGGAACCCCCGGTCCCGGAAGGCTTGGAACAGACCCTTCACCGGGGCGAGATCGGCCGCCACGAGATAGGACCGGTAGAAGACGATCAGGACGCGCTGTGCCGTGCCGGTCGGAATGTCGGCCAATGGGCAAACGACGCCGTCCTCGGGCGTCCATGCGCCGACCACGGGCAAGACCTTGGTGCCACGCACCGGGGCGGCGTAATGACCGGCGGCCAGCGATAGCTGCGCCAAGGCGGCCTGCGCCGCGACCGCGCCGCCGTTATCGCACAGGTCGGCCAGCCGCCGGAGGGTCGAGACGGGCAAGGTGGACAACGCGTCCAGCCGTGGGTCCGGGCGGCCGTCGGCGGCAAGGATCGCGAGCGCGATCCCCCTGCGCTGCGCCAGCGCCCGCACCTGTTGCAGGCCGTATTCCCAATAGGGCACCCCGCCGATCAGCCGGATCAGGATACCTTTCGCGCCGTCCAGTGTCTGTTCGACATAGGTATCGACAGACAGGGGATGGCGCAGGGCCGACAGGTTGGCCAGCCGCAGCGTCGGCAGCCGCCCGTCCTTCCCGCCGCCGCGATGCCAGCCTTCCGCGAAAGCACCCAGATCGCTGTCCGAGAAAGACAACACCACCAGATCCGCCGGGCTCTGTCCCAGGTCGGTCGGTGCATCGGTCTCGTCGAGCCCGTGGCTTTCGCGGAAGATGACATGCATGGCGGGCGCCTTACTCCGCTGCCTCTGCGGCGGGGCAAAGCACGGCGCGGATCCTGTTATCGACGATATCGTCGTGCTCGGCGATCACCACGAGGCGCCCGGCGCGAGCCTCATCCGGCCTCAACGGACGGTCGTACTGATGGCGGACGCGCGCGCCCACGGCCTGCACCAAGAGGCGCATGGGTTTGCCCGCAACGCTGGCATGGCCCTTCACCCGCAGGATATTCTGGGTCTTGGCAAGCTCTTCGATACGGGCGACCAGCTCTGCCGGATCGCTGATTTCGGGGATGTCGATAACCACCGATTCGAAGTCATCGTGATCATGGTCATGCGGCCCGTCATGGTGCGAGGGACGCGCGTCCATGTCGTCCTCCGCCGCCGCTTCGAGACCGAGGATCACGCGGGGATCGACCATGCCCTCCGCGACCTCGACGACAGGCAGGGGGCGCGGAGCCTGGCCCGCGATGATTGCCCTGGCCTTTGCCACGCCTTCCGGCCCGGCGAGGTCGGGTTTGGTCAGCAGGATGATGTCGGCGCAGGATATCTGGTCCTCAAAGACCTCCGACAGCGGCGTTTCGTGGTCGATGCTGTCATCGGCCCGGCGCTGTGCATCCACCGCCGCGACATCGGGCGCGAACCGGCCGCTGGCCACCGCCTCGGCATCGGCCAGCGCGATCACGCCGTCGACCGTGATCCTCGAGCGGATGTCCGGCCAGTCGAAAGCCTTCAAGAGCGGTTTCGGCAGGGCAAGGCCCGAGGTTTCGATCAGGATATGCTCGGGGCGCGGGTCGAGCGCCATCAGCGCCTCGATCGTGGGAATGAAGTCATCGGCCACGGTGCAGCAAATGCAGCCATTCGCCAGTTCCATGATGTTCTCCACCGGGCAATCTGGAATGGCGCAGCTTTTCAGAATCTCGCCATCGACACCCATATCGCCGAACTCGTTCACCACCACGGCAAGGCGCTTGCCGCCGGGATTCCGCATCAGGTGAGAGATCAGCGTGGTCTTGCCGGACCCGAGAAAGCCGGTGATCACGGTGACGGGAAGTTTTGCCAGATCGGTCAAATCAGGCCTCCTTGGGCTTGGTTGCGGGGGGGATGCGCGCCACGCAGTTGCGCTTGAAGTGATCGGGGCGCTCGCGCCACGGAATTATGCCATCGGTTGTGGCGTGATACTGCGCCGCGCCCTGAAGGATCATCCCGGAATGCGACACTTCATCGACATTCGCGAAGACATAGGTCCATTTCGCGTCGCCGCCGCGCAGGGCGACCGTGCAGCCGTAATCGCAGTTCTGCAGACATTCCACCGGGGTCAGCCGCACGCCGTCGGGCAGCCCGAGGGCGGCGATGCGGTCGTAGAGCGCCTGTCCGGGACGGCGGTCATCCTTGGGCATCTCGCGTCCGCGCCGACATTTGACGCAAACCAGAAGCTCTGTCGCGGGGCTGGCTCGCCCATTGACCATGTCGTTCAATTTCCTCGGTCCCACTTGTCATGGGACGCGGGTCTGATGGCGGAACGGACCCTGATCAAAGGCGCATTCCGACACCGGAACACCCCGTCCGGTCTCAAAATCGGCGGCTGGCAGGTCTCCCGGCTCACGAATCTCGGGCGGTGGCCCGACGGTTGCTCTGCCTTCCCGGCCTGATGGGCCAGTGGCGCTGAGCACCCTCTTCGCTTACGGTCGCGGGGGCGGCTGTGCTTGACCACGCGTTTCGCGGCTGCACATTCCCTTTTCACCTGTCTGGACAGGCACCAGCGTTTCAGCACATGGTCCAAAACCCGCGACCTTGTCAAGATAAAGGAGTGTTTCATGCATGAGGACCAGAACGCCCGCCACACGGCGAAGATGAAGAAGATCAAGGCGGCGCGCGACCGGATGATGGCGACCAAATCCGGGGACAAGGGCCTGATCATCGTTCACACGGGGCCGGGCAAGGGCAAGTCGTCAAGCGGCTTCGGCATGATCCTGCGATGTGTCGCCCACGGGATGCCCTGCGCGGTGGTGCAGTTCATCAAGGGCAACTGGATCACCGGCGAGGCCGAGTTGATCCGTGGCCGGTTCCAGGAGGAATGCCGGTTCTTCGTTTCGGGCGAGGGCTTTACCTGGGAAACGCAGGACCGTGAGCGTGATATCGCCGCCGCGCGGAAGGGCTGGGAGATCGCCAAGGAGCAGATCCTCGACCCGGAAATCCGATTCGTCCTGCTGGACGAGATCAATATCGCGCTGCGCTACGATTACCTGGATATCGACGAGGTGGTGGAATTCCTGTTGAACGAAAGGCCGGACATGACCCATGTCTGTCTGACGGGCCGCAACGCGAAACCGGAATTGATCGAAGCCGCCGATCTCGTGACCGAGATGACGCTGGTCAAACATCCGTTCCGTGACGGGGTGAAGGCCCAAAAGGGGGTGGAGTTCTGATGCCCCGCGGTTCGTCCTGCCCCGTATCGGTTTCGTGATCGGAGCCCGGCCGTGACCCGTGCGCTGATGATCCGGGGAATCGGCTCGAACGTGGGCGGGAGCGGGCAATAGCTGGGAGTCAGTGGGTATGGTATGGCGGTTGATCAGACAAGAAGAGCGCCGTGGATATTCGGATAATTGTCGAGACTGCATTTGCAGAACGGGTCAAAACGATCTCGCCGCCTGGGCCGTGTTTCTCGTCCGGTTCGACGAGTAGGATCTGAGGATCCCGGCCTTATGCGGGCGGATGCTCGGGCCTTGCTGCACCGGTTGCAG
>JADQCC010000262.1 GCA_016278295.1 Roseovarius sp.
CCCACTGGCCTGGTTTTGCGCCGCCACGTGGCCGGTTTTGTCTCCGCCGTTGACAGCGAATCCAGATCAGCAGAATACGGCACGCAAGAATGTCGCGCGTAATTGTGCGGTTCCATGGTGTCGTTGTCTATGACCGATATCGGGGCACGGCCTGACCGCGCGAGATGCATCGCAATTTTTGAACCTAAGCTTCCACAACCTAGCATGGACCATGAAAGCCATTGCGAGCTGGGATCACCATGCGAGGTTCTTCGTAAGACATCGATCGAGATCGAGTCTCTGTGGCCCGCCAAACGGACAATCGCACTTGATGTCGGCTTAAGATCATCCACAGATTGGAACTCGATCACATATGGGCAGATTTCAAGAGGTGAGGCTTGGCCAATAAGATTGAACGGTCGGCGGGCGATCAATATGACCGTGATTGGCAACGCTTTTTTGATGGTATAGCCGTCGAGCTTCGAACGTAGCCACTTCATCCTCTCTGCCAGCATTTTGCCGCAGCCGTAGAGTTCAGCACGTTCGTATAATTCTTCAACGTTGCCTACTGTCTCGGGAAGATAGTGGTCACAGATGATTGGCTTACCGTTTGGATGCTTGCCGGGCCAAACAATCAGTCCGAGGCTAAACCCCGTCCATTCGTCGTCATCTTTCAGGACCTGTCCAAGGGATTTCAGTGTCTTTTCATCAATTTTGACCTGCTCATCGCCCTTTAGACAAATTCGATAGTAGGGGTCAGCCTGACCCATCTGCGCAAAAATCCAAGTACGGTGCCAAGTCCCGCCGGAACTACGTTTCACTACACTCCGGATCTGCGAGGCATCTCCAACAATAAGGTCGTTCAAGTGGTCCCGCCGAACAAATTCCCAGCCATGTTTTGGATCATTCAGTTTCAGCATCGCTGCTCGATCGAGCCAGTCCAGAAGTTGCTGGAGAAGCGCAAGAATACCTCCCCCGGACTGAATTAGCTCACGTGGAGATCCGAAAACGAGGCAGGGTTCGGGCGCTGAAACGGCTGCACTTGGCTGTAAGTGAGGATGGGATCGATCAAAGTCGTCCCGTAAACTCGGGCGCGGTGCAAACAGAGGGTAGGAGACAGGAAACGACAGTTTGACGGGTTCGACACGTCGTATTCCCGACGGACTTTCGCCTCGAAACCGAGATGGAAGTTCCGATTTGATTTGCAGTGTCACGTCCACCGGACTTTCGTCATCGGTCCGCGACGCAATATCTATGCCGATGACTTGAGGGTGTTTGTCCAGTGTGCGAATTGCACGGGCAATGGCAACGGGAATTGCCAAAAGATCATCGACGGTTACCATGAAGCTGACCCATGCCTAGTCTGACCCACAACCATGAGCATGTGCCTCGACTCCAAGAGCGGACGATGAAGAGATAGCGGCTGCCATTTTTAAGGAGGCAACTTTTGGACCATGTTCGGTGATTTCCATCTTTAGCGGCTTGTCACCTTTTTCATCCTCTAAACACCGGAACTCCCCATTGATTTCCGCTTCGCTCAGAATGTCTTCATATTCATCCTTTGCGCGGATACAGGGCGGGTCGTTGTCGTCGTCGACAATAGTCTTACTGCTCGCAAGGATTATTGCACCGCCGTTTGCTTGCGAAAGAGCTGACCGCGCATCATCAGAAACTACCGCATTTTTTCCCTTCTTGGACCAGCTGTCGTGCGACAGTGACCGCCAAGAACAATGATGGGGCGCGATCAAGACATCATATGCAAGAACCTCGGGAGTTTCAGAGTATTCCGCCCAAATTTTCTCCCAAATCGCCACTTCGGCGTCACCACCAAACAGGTACTGGGCGGCGTTTTCTGTATCATCTTTCGCAAGCGTAAACTGAGTGATGACACTAGAGTTATTCTTGCTGAGCAACTCCTCTTCATCTTCATCGTCCGTGACCGGCAGGGGAGCCAGTAAGATCGCCTTGAAGCTGTCATCTGCCACACCGCAAATCTCGGAAAATGTCTCGCCCGTCTTGATCAGAATGTCAGCCAAATCATCCGTCTTACCGTCCGCATCCTCGCTCAGGATCGAAATTCGGCTTCCGTCTTCGATATTTTCGTCCTGGCGGAACATTTCAACGCGCCGACGCGCTTCTGTCGCCCAAGCCTTTGCGTCAGCGCAAAGCTTATTCGTACTGCTGGCACGTCTAAAAACAATTGGAGAAGACCACATCTCGCGAATTACGATCTTGTCGTCTTCGGGCGACCAATCCTCAATTTTGCCGAGATGAAAATGGTTCTGAAGTCCGGAGCAGTGATCCATGTCCGGATGCGTCAGCAAGAATGCATCTACAAACAGACGTCCGTCGCTGTCACGGTCAAGCGCGTTGCGAAGCTGTGCTCCAACATCAGGCACATCCTCATCTTTGTCGTCAGCAGAGGCACTAATGTTTATGTCTACGAGTATATAACGGCCACTCTGGGTTTTGATCAGGCTCATGTCTCCATTGGCGACTTTGAAATGCGAGGTTTCGACGCTCATCAGTATAGCTCCTTAGCTTTGAAAACCTGAGTGACGCGCCTCCCAACGAATCGAGCAAGTTTACGCTTCGTTCTCAACATAGTTGATCGAGGATAGCCTTTCAACAACATGTTGTGTTCTCCAATAGGCCGCCTCAGCCATTCCTCAGTGGTCCAATGTTTCCTCTCGAAAAGCTACGCCGCACTTCGTTGGAGTGGGTAGATGTCCGCAATGAGCCGCCCTGGGCGCCGCCATTAACAAGTTGCTGCGATTGCTCCGACGACCGACTTGAGCCCTTCCGCGACCTTGGTGCATTCCGCAGTGTTCGACGGATTGGGCGGTAGGCAGACTGATGTTTGTGTGGCGACGCAGTTGCCACATCTTGCCGAAGCAGCCGACTGAGCCCCGAGCTGGAGTGGGTGAGGTGGCTGGCCTCGTATGGTCCATCGCAATCCGAGCCCGAGATTGCTCTGCGTTCAGTCCGATGCTGCGCCCGGGTGAGATAGCCCGGAGGCGACAGAGCGCTTCAAAATCCGGTCGAGATCGGCATAGGTGAAGGCCGGCGCGCGGTCGATCAGGAAAGATGGCGCGAACAAATCGATCACCTTCTGGCCTGGTTTGAGAGATGCGCGTACCTCGCGCCGGGCCTGTTTTAGTTGTGCACTGGAAGGGTTTACGATGTCGTTACGTTTAAGAACAGCAGTGACCATGCGCTCTAGGCGATCCTGCCGCATGCGCCCGATGCAGTAGGTTCGGATGTATCGCAACAGTGATTGGAAAAACAGGCCCTGACAATGAAACGACTGCATGACTCCGCCGAGAGTCGCCTCGAATGCGGCCGTCACATTCGAGGTTTGGCTCATCTCCCGATAGAATGCCAATGTTTGCGCCTCAAGGAAGCCGACGCTGATTTCCTCAGGTGGGGCGCAAAAGAGATAAGCCGGCACGGGTCGTTTCAGGCTTACCTGCTTGTAGAGGTGCAGGCCGAAGCACAGCGCAAAGATGCAGGTGA
>JADQCC010000024.1 GCA_016278295.1 Roseovarius sp.
ATGGGCCTTTGATGGGAGCGGCACTCTCCATGCACGCGACATCACGACGGATAACGGCTGGAAGATGGTTCTGGATCGCGGATTGGATATTTTCCAGCCAACGCCTCGCAAGATGAACGGTTTCTCGCTCGGAGAACGGATGCAGGAGCACCGGATGGTCCGTGGTTTCTACGTGACTTATGTCGAGAACCTTTAGTCTGAGCCCTAAGATACACGATGGGCGACTGTCGATTGCCGAACTCACTACGCTTGCGTCCGCATCATCTCACCGATCAGATCATTTGTCTCTGGTCTCGACGTTTGATGCCGATATCGGAGGGCCAGAACAGTTCTCGATAATTGAAGGCCCTCGATGGGCTTCGACACCAGGCCTATGTCCGAAGGAATAGCAGTGGCCGGCAAGATCAGCGCACCTGACCCTTGCCGAGCAAGTTCAACTAACCAATCCACGCGGTTGGACCGATACGCCGCGTAGAGTTCATGACCATGATCTGCGCAGGTCCCATGAAAAGCGTCCCGCATTTCGCAATTTAGTCGGTCGAGCATGTCGGTTTTTGCGAGAGCCGAAAGAGAAATTGCATCTTGTTCAGACAACGGATGCGACTTCGACATTACGACCTTGTAGTCCTCTTCATAGAGACGGTCTATGCGATAGAGGTCTTCACTGACCTTCTCTGCGGTGACTACAACGTCGAGTTTGCCGTCTCGCAACCCGGCAAGAAGCTCGGAGGATGATGCAACAATCAATTCGATTTCGGCTTGCGGTAATCGCTTACGCGTACGCTCCATAGCTGCCGAAATCAGGTTGTGGCCAATCGTTTCGCCGACACCGACAGAGATTGGAACCCGCTCCAAGCGCATGTGACGGACCGCCTCAGCCTTCGCCTGGCGCGTCTCATCGTAAATCCTCTGCAACCTTGGCTGCATGAGTTTCCCGAGGGCTGTAAGCCTGCATCCTGCACGGTCCCTGACAAACAGCTCACCTCCAAGCTCGTCTTCAAGCTTCTTGATCGCAGTCGTCAAGGAAGGTTGGGAGACATTGGAGGCACTGGCTGCGTGGGTGAAGTTTCGGTGCTCGCAGACAGCGAGAAAATACCTGATCTGGTTCATTTCCATCGCCGCATTCTCCGCCACATTTCAACGCAGGCCATCAAAGCAACTTCCATAGTCCATGTCTATCAAAAAATAGAACTTCGGAATTGGAGTCCGACCCATCCGCCATGGGACAAGAGTGCATCGAAACCAAACACGACGAACTTCAAGTCAGGGGACGACCATGAACACGCAAATCCTTCCAATATGCGCCGCACTGGCTCTGATCACAACTTCTGCAACTGCACAGGACAATCCAATGGAAAATCATACTGCCAGCTACATCGCCATGCCGGCCGCCGAAGGCCAGACCGGAGCCTTCGCGGAGTTTCTGACTAGCGCCGCGCCCATCGTGGGGGAAACAGAGCCGGGCACTGTGCTTTGGTTTGCTCTGCAAGCCGATGATACGCTCGCAATCTTTGACATCTTTGCAGATGAAGACGCACGCGATGCTCACTTTTCAGGAGCGGTTGCTGCGGCTTTGAACCAAAATGCCGACACGTTGGTCAACGGAGGATGGGAAGACGGTGTTGTCGCGAATATCAACAACTCCGATGTCCTGTCGGTAAAGGCGCCGGTTGATCTCTACACGGCAACGACCGCAACGTACATCAAGCTCGAAGCTGCTGCGGGTAAAGGCCCCGAACTGGCAGCTTTGCTGACCGCCGCCGGCCCCATCGTTGCAGATACCGAACCAAAAACTTTGTTCTGGGCGGCGCTGCAAATTGACGAGAGCAACTTTGCCATCTTCGACATCTTTGCCGACAACTCTGGCCGCGAAGCGCACTTTGCCGGACAGGTCGCCGGACTCCTGAATGCAAAGGCTTCAGAGTTGGTCTCAGGCGGATGGGACGACGGTGTGGTGGCAAACGTCCGCAATTTCGACATCCTCGCTGCCAAGTAATCTTGAGTTGCTTTGAGAAAGAAGTGCCCGGTGCAACCCATCGGGCGCTTCGCTGTTTTAGCGTCAGGACCCATTGATTATCTGCTCGCTGCGTGATTCAGGCTCCGCGAGGAGACTGACCGATGAGCAACCTTTTCTGGCTGACCGACGCGCAGATGGCGCGGCTGCAGCCCTTCTTTCCCAAGAGCCATGGGAAGCCTCGCGTCGATGACCGGCGCGTGTTGAGCGGCATAATCTTCATCAATCGCAATGGCTTGCGGTGGCGCGATGCGCCGAAGGAATATGGCCCGCCGAAGACCCTCTACAACCGCTGGAAGCGGTGGAGCGACAAAGGTGTCTTCGCCCGGATGATGGATGGCCTGGCTGCCGAGGCAACCGTTCCGAAGACCGTCATGATCGACGTGACCTACCTGAAGGCACACCGCACGGCGACCAGCCTGCGGTCGAAAAAGGGGGGACTGGCGACCAGAGAGGCCGTCTGATCGGCCGAACCAAGGGCGGCATGAACACCAAGTTGCATGCCGTCGCCGATGCCGATGGCCGCCCGATCCGGTTCTTCATGACTGCCGGCCAGATCAGCGACTATACCGGTGCAGCGGCCCTGCTGGGCAGCTTGCCAAAAGCGGACTGGTTGCTGGCTGACCGGGGCTATGACGCGGATTGGTTCAGAGATGCATTGAAAGACAAAGGGATAAAGCCCTGCATCCCCGGAAGGAAGTCTCGTGGCAAACCCATCAAGCACGACAAACGCCGCTACAAACGACGCAACCGGATCGAGATCATGTTCGGGCGCCTGAAGGACTGGCGACGCGTCGCAACGCGATACGACAGGTTGAACCGCGCCGGGTTTGCCGGAGGCTGATTGACGTTAGTTACGCGGCCTTGGCTTCAGTTTCCAGAGCTGCATATAAGTTGGCCTCGGCTTCTGCGGGCGGGATGTTCCCTATGGGCTCGAGAAGACGGCGGTTGTTGAACCAGTCCACCCATTCGAGCGTCGCGTATTCCACGGCTTCCAAGCTGCGCCATGGGCCACGCCGGTGAATGACCTCAGCCTTGAACAGGCCATTGATCGTCTCGGCCAAGGCGTTGTCGTAACTGTCGCCGACGCTGCCCACCGAGGGTTCGATACCGGCCTCCGCCAAGCGCTCAGTGTAGCGAATAGACAGGTATTGCGAGCCCCTGTCGCTGTGGTGAACCAGCCCCATGCCCTTTCCCGGGCGGCGATCATGCACCGCCTGTTCCAGGGCATCGAGAACGAACCCCGCATGCGCCGAACTGCTGACGCGCCAGCCAACGATCTTGCGGGCATAGGCATCGATGACAAAGGCGACATAGACGAAACCCTTCCATGTGGCGACATAGGTGAAATCCAACACCCACAGCATGTTCGGGGCCGGGACGCGGAACTGGCGGTTCACCTTGTCCAGCGGACAGGGGGCTTTCTTGTCCGGGATCGTCGTCCTGTGCGGCTTGCCGCGGATAATGCCCTGAA
>JADQCC010000277.1 GCA_016278295.1 Roseovarius sp.
GTCTGCCCGGTCCAAGTGGTCTAGTGATAGAGAGAGGCCGATCACCTCTCTCATTGAGGATGGTCCCCGTCAGGTTGCGGATGAGGCCATGGGCGCGCCGAGGAGCTTGGCCGCGTGAACAGCATATGCTCTGGGGCGACCCGGGACGTTCCGGCCCATCCGCACCTGGTAACCGCCACCCTTCTGAGTCTTCATAAGTCCACCTTCTGCATGCAGCCGGGTTATCGCCGCCGGGTCATGCTCTGCGTGGATCGCCTGCCAGCGCTCGGGCCGGACATAGAACCAGTTCTCGTCCCGCCAGCCATCGACCGGATCATGGTCAGTGGTGCCGATCGTCTGGAAACGATCGAGATGCGTCGAGACATAGTCCTTGGTGCGCTGCAAGGCTGTCTCGATCTCCTTGTTGGTGGTGCCGTCCCGGTGCTCGAACCAGGTCAGAAACATCTCCTGGGCAGCGTCCCGAGCAGCGTCTTTCGGCCAGCCGGTCAGCCCCACCTGCGTGGCCAGTTCACCGGCAAGTGCCGCCAGCGCGAAACGCTTCAGGACACGCTGAACCTGGCCGTCACTGGGCGACACATCCGCCTTCTTTCCGATGACGCGGCAGAAGCGATCAATATACGCCCGCCAGTTTCCCGCCTTATGCGTGGCCCTCATCAATTTTTCCACGAAGATCGGACCGGCGTGCCCGAAATTCTCAAGGCACGCGTGATCGACACGCTCTGCAAAGACCTTGCTGTTTTCCGATCCATGCAGGACATCGAACGCTCCCTCAACACGAGAGTCTGCTTCGAGATTGATCAGGCGCACGTCCTGGTCTGCAAACATCTTGCACCCGGCGCTGGCCATGTGCTCTTCGAGAGAGACCTCTCCGCTCGACAGGATAGGCACGCGCCACCGCTGCGGTGTCTGCAGTTTCGCATTCGATTTTGCCCTAAGCCTGCCCCGACCATCTGCCAGCGTGTAAATCGTGTCTCCGACCGTCCTGGGATCGGCCTTGTGCAGTTCCTCGATGTTCAAGAACGTGTCGTTGAACACTGCGGCAATTCCCTGAAAACCGCTCGGTGTGCCGTCCCAGCTCTGCAGCAGCGAGCGCTCGCCCCAAACAGAGGTGGCGGCATACTGGATCGTCGACTTGCCCTTCGAGGAGAGGCCGCGCAGGTGGAAACCGCCTCCGTTCTGCCCGAGAACCGACAACAGCGCCCCGGTGAAGGCATGAGCGACGGCCAGCGTCATCAGCGGATTGCCGACGCAGGGGGCAGCGACCTCCTTTTTCCATGCCGCCAACGTGCCCTTGGTGTGGAATCCCGCCATCAGGTCTTCGGAGACGCTGTCTGTCGCCACGAGGGCACTGCCGATCACGCGTCCGTTGCCGAGCACGAAGGCGTCATGACTCTTGTCGGTCCATCCGAGCCGGTCGAACCGCAGATACTGATCCTCGGGCCGCCAGGTGCTCAGCAAGTTCATTACACTCTCAGCCGCCTTCTCTACCGGTGCCAGTTCAAAACCGAGATCATAGAGCGGTGCCAGCGCCAAATTCGCTGATTTCGTGAGCTGCTGGGTGTCGATCACCAACTCGTGCCAGGTGCCGTCCGGGTCCTGCAAGGCGAGCACGCGGCCCCATTTCTTGCCCCCGGCAGTCCGGCACCGCCCCTTCACGACGAGCGGGGAGCAAATGCGCACAGAAAGCGCATCGTCCTCCTTGGTCTCACGCAGTTCATAGATGCCGTTTTCATCGGCAGCGTAGCCTGACGGCATTCCATTAGAGGACACCGCGTCAAAGCGCGGCAGGGCATTGGTGGCAGCCGTCCTGGAGCCCGCCGAAAAGGCGAGCACGTTGTGGTTCGGTGCGTTATTCGGAGCAGGCGTGGTGCTATCGTTCATGGGGTGCTTTCGATTTGAACAGAACTGGGGTGGCCGGTGCGATGGGGATCGCATCGGGGCAAGATCTGGGCCCACGCCGCGGCGCAGACCCTACGGGCATCGTGAAGTCCGGAGTGGGATTTAGTGCAGCGTCAGGCCATCAGGCTCGAACCCCAGGCAGGTGATGAACCCACATGCCAACTGGCTCTCCCACTCCTCGATATCGGCGAGGCGCCAGCGGGTCGTAGTGCCGCCCAGCTTGAACGGTGCCGGAAAATCGCCGTTGCGCTTCCAGCGCCAGATCGAGTCCTTCGAGACGCCGAAGCGGTTTGCGACTTGCTCGACGGAAAGATAGAGGTTATCAATAGGTGAGGTCACTCGGGTTCTCCTGGGTTGAGCACACGACTTCTTACCCCGTCGGCTGTTTTCAGGCTCCCGACAGGGAATTGGGTGTGTGCATATTGCGGTATGGCCTAGTATAGCAAAGTTTTCGTCGGATTGCCGTAGGATTCTGCGCTGCGCGCGAATTTTCCTACGTCGCCATAGCTGTCAGAGCGTGAATCACGCCGATCCTAGCTTGATCATCGTCATGAACTGATTGATCGATACACCAGCGGCAGATGCAGGGTGTTACATCGAATGGCATGCAATGGCGCGCACGTTGGTGGTATTTATGGTGGCAAGATTTAGTCGATGTAGATAATTTATATTAAAAACAGGTAGTTATAATGATGAATGGCGGAGACGATGGGATTCGAACCCACGAGACCCTTCCGGGCCTACTCCCTTAGCAGGGGAGCGCCTTCGACCACTCGGCCACGTCTCCGCGGACGCGTATAGCGGGGGGTGGGGGCGGGTTACAAGGGGAAACTTGGGCCGGTCGGAAGGGGAAAATGCCGGGCGGTATCGCGTCGGTATTTTGTCGGTATTTCGCCGGTGCCCGGCGGGAACGGACGGGCGAAAAAAGAGGGGGCCGTTGGCCCCCTTCAGTTTCGCGGATCGGATGGTACGTTGCTGCCCGATCACATCTTGCCTGTGTGTCCGATCCGCATCCGGGGCGAGCGCACCCGCCCCCGAACCTGTTCGCCTGCTCAGCTACACCCGCTCGTCGAGCCGCAGGTGTTGCACTTCATGCAGGTGCCGTTGCGCACCAGCGTGTAGTTGCCGCATTCGCCGCAGGCCTCGCCCTCGTAGCCCTGCATCCGCGCCTTGGCGCGGGCGTCCATCGACGTGGCACCGGCGGAGGCGGCGATCGTCGTGCGGCTGATCTCGACCGTTTCGGTGCTGCCCTGCATGGCCACGGCCGCGCCGCCCTGCGAGAACCCGGACACCCCCTGCCCGCCCTGCAACACGACAAGCTCTTGTGGCAGGCGCTTGCGCAGGTAGCCCGAGGAGCTGATCTGCTTGAGCACCTCCAGCGACCGGTTCGCCGCCTCGCCCGACATCTCGGAGATGTTGCTCACGCCTTCCTCTTCGCCGCGACCGAGATCGTCGAAGGAGGCGCCCGAGGGTTTGACATGCGCGAGATCGGTGCGGTCGAGATAGCTCACCGCCA
The DNA here is from genome assembly GCA_016278295.1 of Roseovarius sp. Taxonomy (GTDB): domain Bacteria; phylum Pseudomonadota; class Alphaproteobacteria; order Rhodobacterales; family Rhodobacteraceae; genus Roseovarius. Next base: position 3,416 of record JADQCC010000277.1, read on the forward strand.
GCTCGCGGAAGATGTAGTCGAGGATCGAGGTGGCGTTCTTGATGCTGTCATTGCCCT
>JADQCC010000311.1 GCA_016278295.1 Roseovarius sp.
GAGGCGCACGCTCGATCTTACCGCCGCCGAGCAGGCCGATTTCCTGCGCGAATTCGGCGCGCTGTTGGCCCCCCATCACGAGGCGCGGCTCGACATGGCGCTGTGGCGCGGGCTCGATGATGCCGTCCTGATGCTGCCGCTGGTGAGCGAGGCCGCGCGCGCCCGCGCCGAGACACGGATGCGGGTGGCCGAGTCCGGCCCCGATGGTGTGAGCGCGACCGAGGCCCGCGACCCCGGCATCGCCTTCGCGCTGTTCGAGCATTATCTCGACCGCTCTGCCGAGGACGCCATCGCAGTGCTGTTGCGCCAGAGCCGGATCAAGGGCGGGTTGGGCGCGCCCGAGCGCTGGGCCGGATGGCGCCGCGCGCTGGCCCGCCAGGCGATGCGCGACGGAGAGGCGGCGCGCGCCTACGAGATCGCGGCGCTGCACCAGCTTGTCGAGGGCGCCAATTACGCCGATCTCGAATGGCTCGCGGGCTATATCGCGCTCACCCGTCTGGGCGAGCCCGACCTCGCGCGCGATCATTTTCAGCGCTTCCGCGCCGCCGTCAGCACGCCGATTTCGCGCGGGCGGGCAGGCTATTGGCTGGGCCGGGCGATCGAGGCCGGCGGCGACGCCGAGGCCGCGCGCGCGGCCTATGCCGGAGGGGCGGACTACCCCACGAGCTTTTACGGGCTGCTCGCGGCGGAACGGACCGGGCGCGACATCACCGAACGGATTTCGGGTGCCGGGACCGTCCCGCCGTGGCGCGAGGCGGATTTCGCGCGCACCGACCTGCACGAGATCGTCACGCTGGCGCTCGACATGGGCGATACCGCGCTTGCCCGACAATTCCTGCTGCGCCTCGCCGAGACCCAGGACAGGCCGGGCCTGGAGCGGATGGGCGCCATGCTCGAAGAAATCGGCACACCCTACCTGCGGGTCGAGCTGGGCAAGGCGGCGGCGGAGCGCGGCATCGTCATCCCCTCCACCTATTACCCTCTCCACCCCCTGACCGGGATGGGCATGCCGGTGCCGGTGGAATGGGCACTCGCCATCGCCCGGCGCGAGAGCGAGTTCAACCCCGTGGTGATGAGCAGCGCCGGTGCGCGCGGGCTGATGCAGCTCATGCCCGCCACCGCGCGCGAGATGGCCCGCGACACCGGTCTCGAAACGGATGCCGGGCGGCTGGTGACGGACTGGCGCCACAATGTGCGGCTCGGCACGGCCTATCTGGCGCGGTTGCGGGCACGCTATGACGGCAATCCGCTGCTTGTCGCGGCCGCATACAATGCCGGGCCGTCGCGGGTGGCGGACTGGATCGAGACCTATGGCGATCCGCGGCGCATGGCCCCCGAGGCGGTGATCGACTGGATCGAGCACCTGCCCTTTCGCGAGACGCGCAACTACGTCATGCGCGTGGCCGAGAGCCTGCCAATCTATCGCGCCCGGCTTGGCCAACCGGCGCTGCCGCGGCCCTTCTCTCGGGAAATCGGGGGGCGCGGCAACGCGCGCGTGACGGACTGACCGCGCCCGACGGCGCACCGGCAGCACATCAGACAGACCCCGCCGCCCGCTGCGCGTGCCTCACGCCGACAGCCACCGCACCGTGCCCATGCCGCCGGTTTCGTAGCCGCCCAGCGACGCCGCCTTGGCGGCGATCACCTCGGAGCGCATGAACCCCACCAGCGCCTGCACCGGTTCGGTGAAATAGGCGCGCCGGTCAATGAGCAGATCGAACCGCTCGCGCAGAAGCGGGCGAAACACCAGCCGGAACTGCCGCGCCATCGCCTCGATCCCGAGTGTCGCCTCGGCCTCGCCCGCCGCCACCGCCGCCGCCGCGTCGCTCTCGGTATGGGCGGGGCTGGCAGGGGCAGAGAGGTCCGTGGATGTCAGCCCCGCCTCTGCCATCAGCCGCGCGAAAAGCGCCGTGGCGCCTGCCCCCTCCTGCCGCAGGATCACCCGCCGCCCGCGCAGGTCGGCGAAATCCCGCACCATGTCGGCCACCTGTGGCGCGAGGATCAGCCCCCGCACCCGCGTGGCCCAGCCGACGAGCACCGCGTCGCGCAGTCCCCGCGCCTCCAGTGTCGCGATGTTCCAGTCTTCCTCGCCGGGGATGTGCAGCCCCGCCACCGCCGCCTCACCCCGGCAATAGGCGTCGAGCCCGCCCATGCTGCCGTTCCACAGCGTCGCCAGCGCCGATCCGCTCTCGCGCAGCGCCCAGTCGAGCAGCGGATCGTGCGAGCCGGTGACCACGCCGGGGCGCGCGGGCGGTTGCCGCGCGTCCTCGCCCTCGATCCAGGCGGTGATCTCGGTTTGGGGAAACAGCAGCTTGCCCGTCACCTTGCGATGCGGGATCTCGCCCGCCGCGACCATGTCATAGACCTTGCGTTCGCGCACGCGCAGCAGGTCGGCGACTTCCTTGGTGGTCAGGTAGCTGGGGTCCATCGGCTCTCGGCGATCGCTTGGGGCTTTCCCCGGTCCTAGCCGATCCGGGCGGGGAAATCAGCAGGAAAGCGCGTTCAGAGCCGGTTCACCGGCAGCTTTAGCATCGGGATGCCGTCGCGGTCCCTGGGCACTTCGCCCGCGCGCATGTTGACCTGTAGCGAGGGCAGGATCAGCCGCGGCATGGCCAATTGCGCGTCGCGCTCGGTGCGGAACTTTACAAACTCTTCCTTCGTCTTGCCGCCGCCTACATGGATGTTGTGCGCCTTTTCCTCGGCCACCGTGGTCTCCCACTGGATATCGCGGCCATTCGGGCCATAGTCGTGGCACATGAAGAGGCGCATCTCGTCCGGGAGGGTCAGCACGCGCCGGATGCTGTCATACAATTCGCCCGCGTCCCCGCCGGGGAAATCGGCGCGTGCCGAGCCGCCATCGGGCATGAACAGCGTATCGCCGACAAAGGCGGCGTCGCCCATCACATGGGTCATGCAGGCGGGCGTGTGGCCGGGCGTGTGCATGGCAAAGCAGGTCATGCCACCCACGCTGTAGGTGTCTCCCTCCCCGAACAGCCGGTCAAACTGGCTGCCGTCGCGCTGGAACTCGGTGCCCTCGTTGAAAATCTTGCCGAACACGTCCTGCACCACGAGGATATTCTCGCCGATGCCGATCTTGCCGCCCAATTTCTCCTGGATATAGGGGGCCGCCGACAGGTGGTCGGCATGGACATGGGTCTCGATGATCCATTCGGGGCTCAGCCCCTCACGCTCGATATGGGCGATGATCGCGTCGGCATGGTCATGGGTGATCCGCCCCGCCGCCATGTCGATATCCATCACCGGATCGACCACCGCGCAGGCTGTCGATCCGGGGTCTTTCACCACGTAGCTGATCGTGTTGGTGGCCTCGTCGAAGAACGCCTCGATCTGCGGTTTGACATCCATGTTCACGGGATAGCCGGTCATGCCACTGCCCCCTTTCCTGTCTGTCTGTCCCTGATTGCGCGCGCCACCCACAGCCCCGCGAGCAGCGCCGCGACGAAACCCGCAACCTCTACCTTGCCCGAGCCGAGCGCCGGAATCGCCGCCCCCGGGCAGAACCCCGCGATGCCCCAGCCGATGCCGAATACGGCCGACCCGCCGACCAGCCGCGCGTCGATGGCGCGCGCCGTGGGCAGTTGGAAACGCTCTTCGAGCACGGGTTTATCACGTCGCAGCACGATGCGGTAGCCGATGAACGTGGTCGCCAGCGCGCCGCCCATGACGAAGATGAGGCTCGGATCCCAGGTGCCCGCGATGTCGAAGAAGTTGAGCACCTTGGCCGGGTTGATCATGCCCGAGATAGCAATCCCCACGCCAAAGATGAGCCCGACGATGAAAGCCGAAAGAAACCGCATGGCTCAGCCCCCCACCACGTGACGGATGACATAGACAGTGATCGCACAGGTAATCATGAAGGTCGCCGTCGCCACCATCGACCGCGGCGAGAGCCGCGCATTCCCGCACACCCCGTGCCCCGATGTGCAGCCCGAGCCGAAGGTCACGCCGACCCCGACGATAAAGCCCCCGGCAAGGATCATCGGCCAGCTCACCGGCACCTCCACCGCGGGCATCTGTCCGGTCAGCGCCAACACCAGCAGCGGCCCCGCGATCATCCCGGCGACCATCGCCGCGCGCCAGCCCCTGTCGCCCGGCGCGGTGCCCGCGATCAGCCCCGACAGGATGCCCGTGGCCCCCATGATCCGCCCCTGAAAGAACATCAGCAAAACCGCCGACAGCCCGATCAGCGCACCGCCCGCCAGCGATTGCAGCGGCGTGAACTCCGTCTCTAGCCCCGTCATCCCGTTGTCCTCTCGTCCTTGCCGGCCCCCGCCCGGACGCGGCATCGTCTACACATATCCGATAATGAATATATGCACCCGCCCACGATTTTTACAAGGCAATCGCGCGATCCACGCGAATGTGACCGCCGCTCAGCCCGCCGCGCGGCCTGCTCGCAGGGTGCCGCGGGTGATCGCGACGATGCTGATGACCGTGAGGGCCCAGAAGAACCACGTGATCGGGCCGCGCAGCAATATGTCCGGGCTGCCGCCCGACATCAGCATGGATTGCCGGAAATTATCCTCCAGCAGCGGCCCAAGGATGAAGGCGATCAGGAACGGGGCCGCCGGGATGTGATAGCGCCCCATGACGAACCCGACCCACCCCATCGCGAACATCACGCCCACGTCGAAGATGTTGTTGTTGACCGCGAACACCCCGTAGATGCACAGCACCAGCACCATCGGCATCAGGATGCGCTTGGGGATGTCGGCCACGGGCCGAAAGCCGCGAATGGCCAGCCCGCCGACGATGAACAGGATGCCCGACGACAGGATCAGGCCGATGAACAGGCCATAGATGATATCGACGTTCAGCACGAACATCATCGGCCCCGGTTGCAGCCCGTGCACCATGAAGGCGCCGATGATGATCGCGGTGATCACGTCGCCCGGCACGCCCAGCGCCAGCAGCGGAATGAGCGTCGCCCCCGCCACGCCGTTATTGCCCGCCTCCGACGCCGCGACGCCCTCGATCTCGCCCTTGCCGAAATTCGCGCGGTTGGGCGATTTGCGCCGCGCCTCGGAATAGCTCAGAAACGCCGCCGGCGCCGCGCCGATGCCGGGGATGGAGCCGAGGAACACCCCGATGAAACTGCCCCTTATGATCGAGCGGAAACAGCGTTTGTATTCCGCGAACGTCACCCATTTGCTGCCCAGCTTCTGCACCTTGCCGACGTGCCCGGTGGGGTGCCAGACCATGTTGATCACCTCGGGGATGGCAAACAGGCCGATCAGCACGGCGATGAAATTCAGCCCGCCCATCAGGTTCGGATCGCCAAAGGTGAAGCGGTTGGTGCCGTAAACCAGATCAAGACCGATGGTGGCCAGAAGCAGCCCCAACAGCGCCGACAGCGCACCGCGCAGCAGGCTCTCGCCAGACACCCCCGCGATGATGGTGAGCGAAAAGAGGATCAGCGCAAAGAATTCCGGCGGGCCAAAGCTCAGCGCAAAGGAGGCGAGGAATCCGGCAAAGAAAATGAGCGCGAGGTTCGACACGAAATCCGCCGTGCACGACGCCCAGAGCGCCATGCCGAGCGCGCGCCCCGCCTCGCCGCGTTCCGCCATCGGGTGACCGTCGAGGATGGTGGCGGATGACGCGGGCGTTCCCGGCGTCTTGATGAGGATCGCGGGGATCGAGCCACCGAAAATGCCGCCCTTGTAGACGCCCAGCAGCAGCAGGATGCCGTTGATCGGCGCCATCGGAAAGGTGAAGGGCAGCGCCAGCGCCACCGCCATCGTCGCCGAGATGCCGGGGATCGCGCCGCCGATCACGCCAATCACGATGCCGATGACCAGCGACAGGAACGCCTCGAAATTACCGACAAGGGCCAGCCCCGCCATGACGCTGTCAAAAAGGCTCATGGCAGTCTTACCAGTTCACCCTGCGGGATGGCGACGCTCGCCACATGCGCAAAGAAGGCATAGAGGATAAGCGGCACCACCACGGCGCAGACCACCGCCGCCGCCGGGTGGCGCGTCCTGACCAGAAAGGCCAGCGCGACGAAGGCCAGCATCGAGGTCCAGACCAGGCCGAGCCAGGGCATCACCCGGAAACTCGCCACCATCAGCACCGCCATCGCCGCGAGGCGCAGCATGCCCTGACGGGGATCGTCGATCGGCTCGTTCACCGGCGCGCCGCCGCCTATCCGCTGCCGCCCCGTCAGCAAAAGCCCAAGACCGACCAGCCCTGTCAATCCACCGAGGATATAGGGCCAGAACAACGGCGACAGCACGATATTGCGCACATTGCTGGGCGAGGACACCCAGTTCGGAATGGCGTAAAGGATGAGAAAAAGGGCCGCGAGAATGGCCCCGATGCCAAGCTGCAACTGCATTGCCCGATGGCTCACACCTGACCCTCCCCGATCAGATAACGGCTGGAATTGTCCGGGCGCATGTCAGCCGCGCCCGGAGCGTTTGTCAATCGGGCCTCAGCCTTCGATCCGCATGCCCAGCTTGTCCACCAGCGCGCGGAAGGTGTTGTATTGCTGCTCGATGAAGTCGTTGGCGTCTTCCGGGCTCATCACCTCGATGACCGAACCGCGCGCGGTCATCTGCTCGACGAACTTTTCGTTTCCGGCCGCCTCGGCAATCCACTCGCCCCATTTCGCGGCCACGTCATCGGGCAGGTCATCCGGCCCGGCGATGCCGGTCCAGCCCACCAGTTGCCGCAAGTCCGGCTTGCCGAGGCTGCTCGCCGACGGCGCGTCGAACCCCGGCACCGGCTCGTCCGTGGTCACCATCAGCGGCTTCAATTGGCCATTGGCCACGAAACTCGCCAGCGCGGATGTGTTCGTGCACAGGAACGTCGCCGTGCCGTTGAGCACCGCAGTCGCGGCGGCCCCACCCCCCTTTTGCGGGATATGCGTGGCCTTTTCCAGCGGGTCCTTGACGCCGAATTCATCGAGCACGAAGACCGCCGCCAGGTGCAGCATGGAGCCCACGCCCGAAGAGCTATAGCTGGTGCCCTCGCTCTCGGTGAGGTTGACCAGGTCTTCCATGGTCTCGATGCCGGAATCGGGCCGCACGGCGCAGGCCACCGGGTTGATCTCGTAGACCGTGACAAAGCGGAAATCGTCGAGCGTGTAGGGCAGCGTCGCCTTCATCGCCGGGTTCACCGAATGCGAGCCGACGCGCGCGAACAGCATCGTGTAGCCATCCGGCTTGGCGTTTTGCACCGCGACCGAGCCGGTCGCGCCTCCCGCGCCGGTGATGTTGGACATCACCAGCGTGCCGCCCACGGCGCGGCCCAACGGCTCGGCGATGGTGCGCGCCGAGATATCGGTCGCGCCGCCCGCGCCATAGGGGATGATCATGTTGATCGGGCGTTCGGGATATTCGGCCAGCGCTGGCGCCGCCGCCAGCCCCAGCCCGACGACAAGCGCCGCCGCGAATGATTTCATTGTCATGTTTCCCTCCTTTAGCGTGTTGGATTGATCTTGCGCAGGCTATCCGTTGTCTATTTTCAAGCAACCCGCATCTTGCATCTGGCGTGGGGCAAACGCATCGTTTTCGCATCACCAAACGGAAGAATTTTCTCCTTATGCTCAAGTCCCGCTGCAGGAACATTGCAGGATAGACACCGTAGCGATTGCGATTTTTCCAGATTCATGATTAACGGTAAGAGTGATTTAATATAAGCAATATTCCATTACATATTACGTTAGTAACGCTTACGATAAGGGCAAGCCATGTCAATCCGGCGCCTCCGCACCCTGATCGCCGTGGACGAGCACAAGACCTTCAGCGCCGCCGCCGATGCGGTATTCGTGACCCATGCCGCCGTCAGCCAGCAGATGCGCAGCCTCGAAGAAGAGTGGGGCGTGGCGCTGTTCGACCGCTCCCGCCGCACGCCCGAGCTGACACCGGTGGGCCGCGCGCTCGTGGCGCGCGCGCGCGAAATACTGCGCGCCTATGACGGGCTCTTGCCCTCGGTCATGGGGGATGAGGGGTTCCAGGGCGAAATCTCGCTCGGGGCGGTGCCGATGACGCTGACCGGCCTGACGCCACTGTCGGTGCGACTGTTGAAGCAGCGCTTTCCCGACCTGCATGTGCGCATCGTGCCGGGCATGACCACGCAACTGATCGCCGAGGTCGAGCGCGGCGCGCTCGATTGCGGGGTCCTGTCCCGGCAGGGACCGTTGCCGCCGGGGATCGACCATGCCGACATCGCCCGCGAACCGATGGAGCTTCTGGCCCCCGAGGACACGACCGGCGACGACGTGCGCGCGCTCCTGGCCGCGCATCCCTTCATCCGCTTCAGCCGCGATGCGGTGGTGGGCGGGTTGATCGACGGCTGGCTGCGCGACAACCGGATCGCCGTCGATGTCACGATGGAATTGCAGGGGCTCGAGGCGATCTCGAGCATGGTGCTCGCCGGGCTCGGCGTGTCGATCGTGCCCGCGCGCTGCGTGCGCGGGGCAAGCCCGCTGCCCCTGCGCCGCCTGCCCCTGCCCACGGGCGCGCCGGTGCGGCAGCTCACGCTTGCGCATCGCCGCGACAACCCCCGCCTGCGCGTGATCGAGGCGATCCATGCCGCGCTGCTTGGTGCGGTCGGGATCGGCACCTTCCGCCCCGGCGCGGGGGCCGCGCCATGAGCCCAGAGACGATCCTTGCGGTGGTCGCCGGCGCGGCGGCGGGCGGGCTCATCAACGGGCTGGCGGGCTTTGGCACCGCGCTCTTTGCGCTGGGCTTCTTTCTCAACGTCATGCCCCCGGTGCAGGCGGTGGCGGTGGTGGTGGTGCTCTCGGCGCTCACCGGGCTTCAGGGCCTGTGGGTGGTGCGCCACGCCATCGGCGCCAACACGCGGCGGCTGGCGCGCTTCCTGATCCCCGGCGTGCTGGGCATCCCGCTGGGCGTGCTGGCGCTGTCGGTGCTGGACGCGCGCAGCCTCAAGCTGATGATCGCGGGGTTCCTGATCCTCTATGGCGGCTATTTCAGCCTGCGCACCCGGCTGCCCCGGTTCGAGCGGCCAACGCCCGTCTGGGACATGGCGGTGGGACTGTCCGGCGGCATCCTCGGGGGGGCGGCGTCGCTCTCGGGGGCGCTGCCGATGATGTGGTGCGCCCTGCGCCCCTGGCCCAAGGCCGAGACGCGCGCCGTGCTGCAACCGTTCAACGTGACCGTCCTGGCGCTCACCGCGGCGGCGCTGGCGCTCAAGGGTGCCTACACGCGCGAGACCCTGCTCTACATCGCCCTCGCGCTGCCGGTTTCGGTCATCGCCGCGCAGGCCGGCATCGCGATCTTTCGCCGCCTGCCCGATGCGGCATTCCGCCGGCTGCTGATCGCGATGACATTCATTTCCGGGGCCGTGCTTTTGGCGCGCGAACTGATCTGACGGAAACCGCCCTTGCAGGGGCGGTTTACCCGATCACCTCGTCAGAGCGGTCATCGGTCTCGCCATACCGCTTGAGCGTCGCCGGGCGGGTGCCTTCGTAGACGCGGTCGAGGTTCTGCGCGATCTTGGCGTTCTCGCGCTCGAAGAGGCAATTGCCGTCGAGGTCAGAGGCCACGATGAACGGTCCCATCTTTTTGCAGCGGATCACCCACATCGCCTGTGCCAGCCCCAGTTCGTCGCGCCAGTGCACCGCCTCGACCTTCTCGATCCCGCGCCCGAGCAAAGCGCCGGTGCCATAGCCCACGGTCGACAGGTAAATCGCGCCGTTGGGCACGAAATATTCCTTGTAATCCTTGGATGACATGCCGCCCTTGCCGATGATCAGCCGCGCGCCGGTCTTTTCCATCCACTCCGGCAACCACTTGGCGAAACGGAAAGAGGCCGTGGCCGTCACCGCCCCCATGTCAAAGCTGCCATCGCTGCGGATCGCGGCGGCAGGCGAGCAATGGAAATTCGCCGCACTCTGGCTTGGCAATTCCATCGGGATGTTGGCCTTCTCCTCCAGCGCGCGCATGTAGACGCCCTCTCGCGCGGTATAGAGCAGCCCGTCGAGATAGACGATGTCGCCCAGCCGCAATTCGGCCAATGCCTCGGGCGTCGGCGTCGTGCTCAGGCGGATTTCGCGGGGTTTGGTCATTCGGCGGCCTCCTGCGCGCCGCTGCCCGGCCATTCGACCGTCTCGCGCCGCTGATAGGGGGTAAACCAGTCGGGATCGGTGCGGTGCTCCACCCGGCCATCGGGGTGGATGCGCGCCACCGCCCGGCGTGACGACAGGCAAAAGGCATGCACCGACATCTGCATGCCCCCCGTATGGCAATACCCCACCTCGATATTGCAATCGACGACCATGTTCTTGCCGACAAAGCCCATCGCGCCCATGCCGATGGAGTTGCCCAGGTCCTTGAACTCCTGCTCCAGCGCCGCGATCCTGGGGTCGGGATTTTCGCTGCCCACCACGCGCAGGCAGGCGGCGCGCTTGCCCAGCACCATGCAGGTATCCTTGGAGCCACCCAGCCCGATGCCGATGATCGCCGGCTGACAGGCGAGGCCGCGCTTGCCAAAGGCGACGAGGCTGTCGAGATAGAACCGCTTGATCCCCTCGATCCCGTCAGACGGGAACAGCATCCGGTAATCGGTGCCGAACAGGCCCCCCTTGTGCACGGTGATGAGGTCGATCCACTCGCCCCCCGGCTCGTAGCCGTATTCGATCTCGGGCGCGCCGATGCCGACGTTGTTGTTGTGATCGGTGCGCCAGAGGGGGTGCACCCGGTTGGGCCGCAGCGGCACGCCATCGGTGGCCTGCGCCGTGGCGCGGCGGAGCGCGGCTTCCAAGGCGACAGGCCCGCCCTCGATCTGCGTCTCGTTGCCCATCTTGACGTACCAGCGCGGACAGCCGGTATCGCCGCACATGGCGCGGCGGTCCTCCTTGGCGGCCTTGTAATTCTCCAGCATGGCCTGAAGCACGAAGGACGACAGGTCTCCGTCCTCGGTCTCGGCCGCGTGTCGCAGCCCGGTCAGATAGTCGTCGGGGATCTCGATCGCCGCCTTGTCCATCAGCGTCCCGGCGGTGCTCTCGATCAGGTCGATGGGTATCATTGTGCTGCCACCAGTGTTTCCGGCGCATCCTCGGGCAGGATCGTCTCGCCCGGGCGCACCTTGGTGAATTGAACCGGGTCGCGACGCACGTCGAGCGCCTCTCCGGTTTGTGTGACCACGGTGAAATAGGACGCATCCAGATCGCCCGTTTCCGGGAAATCCTCGCGGTAATGCGCCCCGCGCGAATTTTCCCGCGCCATCGCCGCCAGCGTGATCGCCCCAGATATATCACAAAGCGAGCGCAAATTCAGCCAGTCATGCCAGGTGAGGTTGAAGGCGAGGTCGTCGCCCGCCACGCCCACCTCCATCAACTCCGACGAAATTTCCGCGAGCCGGGTCAGCCCGCGCTCCATCCCGGCGGCATTGCGCATCACGCCCACATCCTCCCACATCGCCTCTTGCAGCGCGTGGCGCATCGGCTGCACGAGGCCGGGGGGGCGCGAGAGCGGGTGCAGCGCGCGGTCGATTTCGGCCTGCAAGATTTCGGGGCAGGGGTCGCGCAGCGCGCCCATGCTGCGGATATCCGCGCCCATCACGTCGCCCGCCACGCCGCCATAGACGGTGGAATTGGCCACGCCATTGCCGCCCAGCCGGTTGGAGCCATGCGCGCCGCCCGCGTCCTCTCCGGCGACATACAGCCCCTCCATCGCGGTGCGGGTGTCGGCATCCACGACCACGCCACCCATGAAGTAATGCGCGGTCGGCACCACCTCCACCAGACCGCCCGCCAGATCGAAACCGCTATCGGCGCAGCGCTTGACCATGCCGGGGAACTTGGCGCGCACGTGATCGGGGCCGAGGTGCGACATCGAGATGAACACGCCACCATTGTCCGTCGTGTTGTTCTTGCGCATCTCGGCATAGATCGCGCGGCTGACCACGTCGCGCGTCGCGCGCTCGCCCTTCGGGTCGTAATCGAACATGAAGCGGTTTTCCGCGCCGTTGAGCAATTGCCCGCCCGCGCCGCGCAGCCCCTCTTCCAGCACCGTGCCGGTCATCCGGGTATGATCGCCCGCGAGCAACCCGGTGGGGTGAAACTGCACCATCTCCATGTCGCGTAATGGCAGCCCCGCACGCAGCGCCATTGCAAGGCCGTCCATCGTCTTGTCGCCCGAGGGGGTGTTGTACTTGTACATCGTGGGGCCGCCGCCGGTGGCCATCAGCACCGTCTTGGCCCGCACCAGCCGGAATCCGCCGGTGCGCATGTCGATGAACAGCACACCGGCCAGTGCGCTGCCGTCGCGCGTGGGGATCAGGCCGATGGCGCGGTGTTCCTGTAGCTTGTCCACGGGCTGCGCCAGCACCTGCTCCATCAACCGGCTGATGATCTCGATGCCGGTCAGGTCGCCCTTGTGCACCGTGCGGTCGGCGGTCTGCCCGGCAAAGGCCTTTTGGTGCAGGGTGCCGTCGGGGTTGCGGTCGAAATAGCAGCCGATCTCGTTTTCCAGCTCGTGGATGCGCACCACCGCCTGTTCGCACAGCTTCCACGCCATGTCCTGGTTGGGCAGCCATTTGCCGCCCTGAATGGTGTCCATGAAATGCCGCTCGACCGTGTCGCCATTGCCAAGCGCGACGTTGTATCCGCCCTGCACCATCCGGGTGCAGCCGCATTTGCCAATGAGGCCCTTGACGGCGATGGTGATGCGCGTGCCCTCGGGCGCCGATTGCTGCGCGTGGAGTGCCGCAAACAGCCCCGCGCCGCCGGTGCCGATAATCAGGATATCGGTGTCGTGCCGGTCGATATGCACCATCAGATCGCCCTCAGGAAAAACGTGGCCGACAGGAACAGCGCCGCGCCGACGGCGGCGGCGGCATAGGTCTTGTGCCGGTCGGACCAGGGCAGGAATTCCAGCGCCAACAGGCGCACCCCTCCGGCCATGTGAACGGCCAGCAGGAAGACGAGGCCGAACTCGGCGACTTTCACCAGCGGGTGCTCGGCGAAGGCGAGGAACCCGTCGAGCGTGGCGGGTGCGGTGACGGCCTGCGACAGCAGCCACAGATGCACCGGCAGAAAGAGCGCCAGCGCCAGCCCCGAGACACGGTGCAGCAAAAAGGCGAACCAGAGGGGGTGAGAACGGGGCGGCGTTTTCATGGCAATGTCACCGCGAATACCGCCAGAATACCGACGTAAAACAGACACGCGCCGATGCCCCACATGAGCCAGTCCAGCGCCCGCCCCCGCAGCCCGCCCCATTCATGCGCGATGACGCGCAGCCCGATGGCGGCATGGACCGAGACGGCCACCACGAAGGCCCCGTAGAACAGGAACCACAACAGGCTGCCTTGTGTGCGGCCAAGGATTTCAGCGGTGGAGAGGCCGCCCTGAATGGCATGGATCATCACCGCGATATGGCCCAGAACCAGCGGCACCATCACCAGCGCGCTCAGCCGCTGCGCCATGTAAAGCCGCAGATCAAGCATCGCGCTTGCCCCCCCATGCCGCCCTGACGGTCTCTCGCTTCAGCCCCGCGATTGCGCGCATCGGGTTGAGATCATTGGGACAATACTGCGCGCAACTGCCCATCGAGTGACAGTTGTGGCAGCCGCCCTTGCCCGAGACCGCCGCGAGGATGCCTTGCGCGTCCGCGTCGCGGCTGTCGTTCAGCAGGGTCCAGGCCCGTTGCAGCGCGGCGGGTCCGAGGTAATCGGGATTGCCCGCCACCGTATCGCAGGCCGCATAGCAGATCCCGCAATTGATGCATTCGATCCCGAGATCGGCCTCGGCGCGGGCGGGCTCTTGCGACGTGACCGGGTCGAACTCGTCGCTGCGCCCGGCCGAGGGGTGATGCCGCGCCTCCGCCGCCACCCATTTGTCAAAGAACGGGTCCATATCGGCGGCCAGATCCTTGATCACCGGCAGGTTGCGCAGCGGCGCAATCGCGAGCTGCCCATCCGCCGCCACCTTGTTTACATGGGTCCGGCAGGTCCAGCGCGGCACGCCATTGACCATCATCGCGCAAGAGCCGCACATCCCCACGCGGCAGGCGAAGCGGTAGCTGAGCGTCGGGTCGGCCATCTGCTGAATCCATGTCACCACATCCAGCACGGTCTGGTTCTCGTAGGCGGGAACGTCGAACACCTCGTGACGGATTGCGCCCTCGGTGCCGCGCTGGACGGTAACTGTCAGTTTGGATGGCGTGGCGGTCACGTGTCCCTCGAATGGTTCGGGGTGGCTGTGACACTTGTTATATTTATCAGCGTAGCTAACGGAAAGGAATTAATTCTTATCATTTTCGAAAGCTGCGCTTTCCAATTGGCCTCTATCTCTAGCCGCTGCCGATCAACACCCCCGCCGCAAAGACCAGCGCGCCGCCAAGGACCACCTGAAATGTCGCGCGGAAGAATGGGGTTTCCATGTAGCGGTTCTGGATCCATGCGATGGCCCACAGCTCGATGAACACCACGACAAAGGCGATGATCGTGGCGGTCCAGAAATCGGGGATCAGGTAGGGCAGGGCGTGGCCCAGGCCCCCGACCGTCGTCATGACGCCCGACGCGACGCCGCGTTTGAACGGGCTGCCACGCCCCGAAAGCTCGCCATCGTCGCTCGCCGCCTCGGTGAAACCCATCGAGATACCGGCGCCGACGCTGGCTGCGAGGCCGACGAGGAACGTGGTCCAGGTGTCCTGCGTGGCAAACGCGGTTGCGAAGATCGGCGCCAGCGTGGAGACCGAGCCATCCATCAGCCCCGCCAGCCCCGGCTGCACCCATGTCAGTACGAATTGCCGTTTGGCGGTGCGGTCCTCGGCATCGCGGGCCCGCGGACCAAGGTGCTCGGCCTCCAACTCTCCTGCGCGGGCCTGATGTCCACCCTCGGCGGCGGCGAGGTCTCCCAGTAGCTTGCGCGTGGCGGCGTCGCTGCTGCGCTGCGCTGCCTTGAGATAGAAGGCTTCGGCGTCGTGCTCCATCGCTTCGGCCTCGTCGCGGATACGCTCGATCCCGAGGTTTTCCACCAGCCAGACGGGGCGGCGCGCATAGAAGCCCGCGACGTGCTCGCGCCGGATGAGGGGGATGACCTCGCCGAAGCGGGCGCGATGCAGGTCGATCAGTTGCTGCCGGTGGCCATCTTCTTCTGTGGCCATGCCGTCGAAGACGGCTGCGGTGTCCGGGTAATCGGTGCGCAGGGTTTCGGCGTAGGTCCGGTAGATGCGGGCGTCGTCCTCTTCGGACGAGATCGCGAGCGCGAGGATTTCCTGCTCGGACAGGTCCGAGAAGCGGCGACGGGAGGTGAGATGAGGGAGCATGCGTGTCTCGCGATACAGATTAGAATTATTCTAATTTATCGAACTGGTGACGGGAATCAAGAGATGGTTAGAGGTGAAAAACTGAACCGTTCGGTTTGAAATTCTCTTGACATCTGAACCAAACGGTTTATTTATATCTGAACAGATCGGTTCAGATAATGGAGTTTGCCATGAAACCTGCCCTCACCGCAATCGCTCTTGCCGTCTCGCTCTTTGCTGCGCCCGCCGTGGCCTTCAGCATCGACACGAACAGCCTCATTCCGACACTTACCTACCCCGAACCCGCACCGCAGCCGGTGACGCAGGGTACCGGTGGTATCGACAAGTAACACGCGCATTGGGCCGCCTGACCCGGGCGGCCCGCCTCATCCCCTTGCACACGCAGATGTGCTTGCGGACGTGCGGCCGACCCGAATAGACTGCCCGGACCTGCCGGGAGGATGCGAATGTCGGCACCCGCCGCCGAAATCAAGAAAGGCCGCAAGTTCGACCAGGTGCTCGACGGCGCGCGCCGCGTTTTCATGCGCGACGGGTTCGAAGGTGCGAGCGTGGACGAGATCGCGCGCGAGGCGCAGGTTTCCAAGGCAACGCTCTACAGCTATTTCCCCGACAAGCGACTGCTGTTTTCCGAGGTGGCGCGGATCGAGTGCAACCGGCAGGCAGAGGAGGCGATCGAGGTGATCGGGTCGGGCGCCCCGATCGAGGAAGTGCTGCACGAGGCCGCCAGCCGGATCGTGCGGTTTTTCCTGTCGAATTTCGGGCAGCAGGTGTTTCGCATCTGCGTGGCCGAATCCCATCGCTTCCCCGAGCTTGGACGCCGGTTCTACGCCTCGGGCCCGGCGCTGGTGCGCGAGCGGATGAGCAAGGTTCTGGCGCCCTATGTCGAGGCGGGGACCCTGCGGATCGACGATATGGACCTTGCCGCAAACCAGTTCGGCGAATTGTGCAAGGGCGACCTGTTCGTGCGATCGCTGTGCGGCATGTGCAACGACCCGACCGAGGCCGATATCCAGCGGGTGGTCAACGGCGCGGTCGAGATGTTCCTCGCGCGTTACCGCGCCTGATCCGGCCTGCGCCCGGTCATTTCCCCGGCGATCTTTTCCGCGATCATGATGGTGGGGGCGTTGGTATTGCCCCCTACAAGGCGCGGCATGATCGAGGCATCGACCACGCGCAGCCCCGAAACGCCATGCACGCGGCCCTGCGTGTCCACCACGGCCATCTCATCGCTGCCCATCGCGCAGGTTCCCGCCGGATGATAGATCGTGTCGGCGCGGGCGCGGATATCGCGCTCCAGCGCCGCATCGCTCCAGTCATGGTCGTGCAGGCGCATCTTGCGCCACGGCATGAGCGGTGGAGCGGAAAGGATCGCGTCCATCCGGCGTGCGCCGGTCATCATCAGCGACAGGTCGCGCGGGTCGCTCAGGAAGGCCGGGTCGATCAGCGGGGCGTCGGCGGGGCGAGGAGAGGCGAGCGTCACCCGGCCCCGGCTGTGGGGCCGCAGCACGCAGATATGGCAGGAATAGCCGGGCCGGAAATGCAGGCGGCGCATGTGGTCCTCGACGATACCGATCACGAAATGTAGCTGGAGATCGGGCCGGTCGAGGCCGGGAGCCGAGCGAAAGAAAGCCCCCGCCTCGGCATAGGGTGTCGCGAAATGCCCCGCGCCGGTGCGCCGCCACCGCAGCGCCGCCTTGCCCAACTGCCACAGCCCCTTGGGGCCGAGGCTCACCACGTCGTCGCGTTTCGATGTCTCGGCGATGATGTAGTCGAGGTGATCCTGCAGGTTCTCGCCCACTCCGGGAAGGTCGCGCACCGGAGGGATGCCGAGCGCCACCAGTTCTTCTGCCGGGCCGATGCCCGAGAGCTTTAGCAGATGCGGCGACCCGAAGGACCCCGCCGAGAGGATCACCTCGCGGCGCGCGCGGATTTCATGCACCCGGCCCCGGTGGCGGTAGCGCAAACCCGTGGCGCGGCCGTCCTCGACGAGGATGCGACAGGCCAGTGCGCGGGAAATCACCGTGAGGTTGGGGCGCGTCATCGCCGGAAAGAGATAGGCCGCCGCCGCTGAACAGCGCTCGCCGATGTTCTGTCCGTCGGCGAATTGTGTGACCTGGTAGAGGCCCGCGCCTTGCTGTTGTGGCCCGTTGAAATCCGGGTTGCGGGGGATTTGAAGATGGGCGCAGGCGTCGATGAAGGCGCTGGAAATGGCGCGTGGCGCGCTTTGGTCGCGGACCTTGAGTGGCCCGTCCCGCCCGTGCAGATCGCCGTCGCGCGTGGCGTTGCCTTCGGCGCGGGCGAAACCACGGCAGAATACTCTGCCAATCCCACCCGTCGCAGCCGAGATCCGCCCATTCGTCGTAATCGCGTGGGTGTCCGCGCGTGTAGAGCATGGCGTTGATCGCGCTCGACCCGCCCAGCGCGCGGCCCCGCGGCTGAAACCCGCGCCGCCCGTTCAGCCCTGGCTGCGGCACGGTGTGAAAGGCCCAGTTGTTGATTCGCGGCCGACCCGAGACCATCGCCGCCACAAGCGCCGGTGCGCGCACGAAGACGTCGCGACCGCCGCCGCCGGCCTCGATCAGGCAGACGCGGGTGCCGGGTGCTTCGCTGAGGCGCGCGGCCATGACACAGCCGGCGGAGCCGCCGCCAACGATGATGTAGTCATAATCCATGCGATGACGCTAGGCCCGCCCGTGGCGGCGGGCCAAGCAGGACGTTGCGTCAGCCCGGGCTCATGCCTCGCAGCCGCTCCGACCGGCGCCGGAGCAACTCGACCGTGGTCAGCAGACAGATGGACACGGTGACGAGGATCGTTGCCGCCGCCAGGATCGTCGGGCTGATCTGCTCGCGCAGGCCGGTGAACATCTGCCACGGCAGCGTCTGCTGCTGCGCCGAGCCAACGAAGAGCACCACCACCACCTCGTCGAACGAGGTGATGAAGGCAAAAAGCCCCCCCGAGATCACCCCCGGCAGGATGAGCGGCATCTGCACGCGAAAGAATGTGGTCACCGGGTTTGCGCCCATGTTGGCCGCGGCGCGGGTCAGGGACTTGTCGAAGCCCACCAGTGTGGCCGTCACGGTGATGATCACGAAGGGCACCCCCAGAACGGCGTGGGCGAGGATCACCTTGACATAACCCACGAAGGACTGATTCAGCCCGAGTGTCGCTTCCAGCCAATTGCCCAGCGGCGCGTAGAAGAAGAACATCCCGGTGGCGGAGATGATCAGCGGCACGATCATCGGCGAGATCAGGATCGCCATGATGGCCTGCCGTCCGGGCACGTGTGACTGGCTGAGGCCAATGGCCGCCAGCGTGCCGAGGCTAACCGAGATGAAGGTGGCGAAGGGCGCGATGATCAGCGAGTTCTTGAGCGGCACCATCCATTCCTCGGTACCGAGGAAGTCGCGATAATGCTTGAGCGAATAACCCTCTGCCTGGAAGTTCAGCATTTCCGGCGTGAAGGTGAAGAAGTTCTCGGCGTTGAAGCTCAGCCAGATCACCGGAATGAGCGGCGCGATCAGGAAGAAGAAAACCAGTCCGCAGATAAACAGGAAGGAATTGTGCCAAAGCGTCTGCCTGGCGGTGTAGTAGGTCGGCACGCTGGAGCGATACGCGCCGCTGCCCAGCCAGTAGGCGGCCCAGCTCAGGATTGCCCCGATCAGCAACCCTGCCACCAGTGCGCCAGGCCCCACCAGAATGAGGCCGATCAGCCCAAAGACGACGATCAGCCCGAGGCGGACGTTGCGGCGGCTGCGCGGCAAACTATGCGCCAGAAGTGCTACTCCGGCCCCGATCGCCGCTCCGATCAGGAACCCGATCAGCGGCTGGGCAAAGACGTTGCCCACGACGAAGCCGAAACAGCCGGCGAACACGGCCATCAACGGCAGGGTGAAGCTGTTGAGCGGCGGGCGCGGGATATCGACGGTCAGGTTGGACATGCCTCAGCCTCCGAGTTTCACATTGTCGATGCCCACGATCCGATCGTAGCACCAGTAGAGCGCCAGCACCACGATCAGCAGGATGCTGCCCAGCGCCGCGGCCAGCCCCCAGTTGAGCGACGAGGAGATGTGATAGGCGATCCGGTTGGAGATGAAGACCCCGTCGGTGCCGCCCACGATCTCGGGCGTGATGTAATAGCCGATGGACAGGATGAAGACGAGGATGCTGCCCGCCCCGATCCCCGGGACGGATTGCGGGAAATAGACCCGCCAGAAGGCGGTCCAGTTGGTGGCACCCAGCGATTTCGCCGCCCGCAGATAGGTTGGCGGGATGGTTTTCATCACCGAGTAGAGCGGCAGGATCATGAATGGCAACAGGATATGTGTCATCGCAATCACCGTGCCGGTGGCGTTGTTCATCAGGATCAGGCGATTCGCGTCATCGACGAAGCCCAGCCAGACGAGGATCTCGTTGATGACCCCCTGTTGCTGCAACAGAACCTTCCACGCCGAGGTTCTCACCAGGAGCGAGGTCCAGAACGGCAGCAGGACGAGGATCATAAGCACGTTGGCCGTGCGCAACGGCAGGTTGGCCAAGAGCCATGCCACGGGATAGCCCAAGAGGATGCAGGAGCCGGTGATGATCAGCGACATGACCATCGTGCGCTGGAACAGTGTGAGGTAGATCTGCTGCGTCTCTGGCCGCGCCTCGATCCCGTTCACGGTCTTGGTCAGATCCACAGAGTTCAGGAAATAGCCGGCGGTGACGGGCGGGCTGAAGAGCGATATGGTGCGCCACGCCTGGACGCTTTCCCAATCCTTGTCGGACGCCACGAACATCTCGCGGAAGCTGTCTTGCGGAAGCTGGTCGCGATTCTCCGCCGCAGCCTTGAGCGCGACCGCACCGGGGCCGGAATAGCCCGCGATGGCCACCACTGTCTCGGGGCTCCGCAGGTCTTGGCCCAGGGCGGCGTAGACGGCTTCCCAGGGATTTTCCTCGGCAACCGTGTCGTTTTCCTTGATCGCGGTCCAGATGGCGAAATCGGTGTAGGCTTTCGTGGTCCAGGGCAGCATCTGTGCCATGTCCGCGGAGGGGGCAAAGCCCACATCGCCGCTCATGGTCTCACCGGTCATGGCCGCGTAGAGCGCGCGCCGGTCTTCCAGCAGTGCCTTGCCGCCTTCGCCCGAAAGCATTTCGTACCAAAACTCCGCCTTGCCGAAGGCGGGGTCGATTTCCTCGAACACGTCCTGAAAAGCTTCGCCCATGTCGTCGAAGTCGCGGCCGGTGCTGCGGAACATCGACGACAAGCCCGGCTGCTCATAGTTCAGCCGGTTGCCGGCCTGTGTGTGTTGTTTGGCCTCGGAGGCCTTGAAGAGATCGAAATACAGAGGGACGAAAACCTCGTCGCCCGGCGGCTCGGTGCCCTGCTCATCCCAGGCCTGCAGGGCCTGCACCGCCTCGGGCATCGTGTTCTGCACGATGTCGTTTTCGACCGAACGAAAGAGCATCGACAGGATCGGCACGATGAAGGTGACGACGACAAAAACAAGCAGCGGCGCGATCAGCAACAGCGCGCGCATCTTCTCTCGGCGAAGCGTGCGCCTGAGCGTCTGCTTCAGAGGGCGCCCGTCGGCGGCCATGACCGGGCCGTTCTCTGCCTTTGCGGCCTGCGTGTCATTATCGCCCGGCACCGGCTCGCCTGCGCCTGTCGTGGCGTCTGTCACATTGCTCATGTCGTCCCCGTCGGTTTCTTTTGATTCTTCAATGGGTCAAACCAATGAAAGGACGGAAGGGGCCGCGAAGGCCCCTTCCGAAAAATTTGCCCTTACTGGGCCAACCACGCCTGGAACTTGGCGTCGATGTCGTCGCGGTAATCGGCCCAGAACTCGTAGTTGTAGAGGAACGTGTTCTTGGCGTTGTTCGGATCGGTCGGCATGTGGGGTGCCATGTCGATGCCGAGATCGGCATGCTTGCCGACCAGCGGAGCCGAGGATTCACGCGCCGGGCCATAGCTGATATACTTGGCCTGATCCGCCAGACGCTGCGTGTCGGTGGCGAAGTTCAGGAAGTCCATCACGCGAGCGAGGCGATCCTTCGGCAGGCCGGCCGGAACGATCCAGCCGTCGAGGTCGAACACCTGCGCGTCCCACATCATCGCGATCGGCTGATCCTGCTCCACGATAGCCGAGAACAGGCGACCGTTATAGGTCGAGCCCATGAACACCTCGCCATCGGCCAGAAGCTGCGGCGTGTCGGCACCGGCCGACCACCAGATCACGTCGTCCTTGATCTCGTCCAGCTTGTCGAGCGCGCGCTGCTGGCCCTCGTCGGTGGCCAGCACGTCATAGACCTTGTCCTTGGCCACGCCGTCGCAGAGCAGGGCCCATTCCATGTTGTTGATCGGGCGCTTCTCGAGGCTGCGCTTGCCGGGATAGGTCTCGGTATCCCAGACGTCGCAGATATCGTTCGGTGCCTCGGCACCCTCGGGCACCATGTCGGTGCGATAGCCGAAGGTGGTGGAATAGACGATCTGCGGGATGAAACAGTCGCTGACGATCAGATCGCCGAAATCGTCGCTGGCCTTGGTGCCGTCGGGGGCAGCGGCGAGAGCCTCGTCATGATCGATCTCCATCGCCAGCCCCTCGTCGCACAGGCGCATCGCGTCAGAGGCCACCACGTCCACGAGATCCCAGGTGATGTTGCCGGCCTCGTTCATGGCCCGCAGCTTGGCCACCGCCTCGTTGGAGCTTTCGTCCCAGACGATGGAGACCTCCGGGTTGTTCTCCATGTAGGGTTCGGCATAGGCTTTTTGCTGGCTGGCCTGATAGGCGCCGCCCCAGGAGACAAGCGTCATGTCGTTGGCCATGTCCTGTGCGTGGGCGGCAACCCCTGCCGCGACGGTTAGCGCGGTCGAGGTCAGAAGCGTCGTTGTGAGTTTCATGTTATACTCCCAAGTAAGTCCCGTTTCACTTGTCGGGCTCCGTGCTACGGGTTGAACAGCGGAACCTCTGGGGTCACGCGCCCGCCTATGACGAGCGCGAACACGTTGCGACCTAGACGGCGTCCAGCGCGCGGCAATCCTCGGGCTGCCAGCCGATATTCACCTTGGTGCCCGGCTTTAACCGCGTCTGGTCTGCCGAGTTCCGGGTCTTGATGATGAAATCTTCGCGTCCGGCCACGCGCAGGCGGGTTCGGAACACGTCGCCCATGTAGATGAATTCCAGCACTTCGGCATCCAGCGTGTGGGCATCGGCGTTGAGCCGGTCCATGTTGGTCTCTACCCGCTCTGGGCGGATCGAGATGAGCGTGCGGTCGCCCGGTTTCTCGACATTGACCGCCTTGCAGTCGATCAGCCCGCCACCGTCCACCTCGACCAGCGCGAAGCCGTCCTTGATCTCCTTGACCGTGCCTTCCAGCGTGTTGTTCTCGCCAATGAACTGCGCCACGAAGCTGTTCTGCGGGCTCTCGTAGAGCTCGTCGGGTGCGGCCAACTGCTGGATACGGCCATCGTCGAACACGGCTACCCGGTCTGACATGGTCAGCGCCTCGGTCTGGTCGTGGGTCACGTAGACCACCGTGATGCCCAGCTCATGCGCCAGGTTGGTGATCTCGAATTGCATGTGCTCGCGCAGCTGCTTGTCGAGCGCGCCCAGCGGCTCGTCCATCAGCACCAGCTCGGGCTCGAACACCAGCGCGCGCGCCAGCGCGATTCGCTGCTGCTGCCCGCCGGAAAGCTGCGCGGGACGCCGCCCGCCGAAATCGCCCATCTGCACCATGTCCAGCGCGCGCTTGACCTTCTGCTCGCGATCGGACTTGCCGATCTTGCGCACCTCCAGCGGAAAGGCCAGATTCTCGGCCACCGTCATGTGCGGAAACAGCGCGTAGTTCTGGAACACCATGCCGATCCCGCGCTTGTGCGGCGGAATGTTGTTGATCGGCTTTCCGTCAAGCCGGATCTCGCCGTGGGTTGCGGTCTCGAACCCGGCCAGCATCATCAGGCAGGTAGTTTTACCCGACCCGGACGGCCCCAGCATGGTCAGGAACTCGCCTTTCGGCATGTTCAGGTTGAGGTCCTTGACGACGAGTTGCTCGCCATCGTAGCTCTTTTGCACGCGTTCGAATTCGACGAACGCATCGTTGGTCGCGATCTCGGCCAATTGCGGCTCCCTGTGTTTATTTCGCTGCGGTGTTCCCCGCGTTGGATGCAGTCTAAACCGACAAACGCCTTCTGTTGCAAGCTTGAAGCGGCGGTTTTTTGAGAATTTGCGCTGTGACAGGCCAAACCGACTGCGTACTGAGCGATTCCGGGCGATTGTCCTGCGATCTTTGGTGCGGCCCCATGCTGGGGCCGCACCGATTGCCCTGAAGTTCGGGCCTTGCCACGGGACTCAGCCCAGTACCGCCTGCACCGCGCGCAGGGTTTTCGCCACCACCTCGTCGGCCTCTTCGCGCGTCAGGCAGAACGGCGGGGCGAATCCGAGGATGTCCCCCTGCGGCATGGCGCGTCCGATGACATGGTCGGCAACGAGCGTCGAGGCGACCTGCGGACCGATCTTGTCGGCGGGATCGAAGAAGGTGCGGCTGCCCTTGTCCTTCACGAACTCGACGGCACACAGCATCCCCTCGCCGCGTACCTCGCCCACGTTCGGATGATCGCCGAGCGCCTCGGTCATGGTCCTGTTGAGATAGCCACCCACCTCGCGGTTGTTCGCGATGAGATCGAGCTCATCGAGCAGCTTGAGATTAGCCACCCCCGCTGCCGCGCCGATGGGGTGCGCCGAGTAGGTCCAGCCGTGGCCGATCGGGCCGTTCTCGTCGGTGCCCTGCTCAAGCACCTTCCACATCTTGTCGCTGACGATGCTGCCCGAAAGCGGCGCGTAGGCCGAGGTCAGCCCCTTGGCGATGGTGATCAGGTCAGGCTTGAGCCCGTAATGCTCGGAGCCGAACATCGTGCCCAGGCGACCGAAGCCGGTCACGACCTCATCGGCGATGAGCAGGATATCGTGCTTGTCGAGGATCGGCTGGATCGCCTCCCAGTAGCCCGCGGGCGGCGGCACGATACCGCCGGTGCCGAGCACCGGCTCGCCGATGAACGCGGCGATGGTATCCGCCCCTTCCCGGTCGATCAGCGCCTCAAGCTCGGACGCGCAATGGGCGACGAACTGTTCCTCGCTCATGCGCACGTCGTCGCGGCGATAGTAATAGGGGGCCTCGGTGTGGATCACCTGGGCCAGCGGCAGGTCGAATTTCTTGTGGAACAGGTGCAGACCCGTCAGCGAGCCGGTCATCAGGCCGGAACCGTGATAGCCGCGCCAGCGCGAGATGATCTTCTTCTTCTCGGGGCGGCCGAGGATGTTGTTGTAATACCAGACCAGCTTGATGTTGGTCTCGTTGGCATCCGACCCCGAGAGGCCGAAATAGACCTTGGACATGTGATCCGGCGCGCGGTCGAGGATCATCTTGGCCAGCGTGATCGACGCTTCGGTGCCGTGGCCCACATAGGCGTGGTAATAGGCCAGTTCCTTGGCCTGTTCGGCGATCGCATCGGCGATGTCCTGACGGCCATAGCCCACGTTGACACAGTAGAGCCCGGCAAAGGCGTCAAGCAGCTTGTTGCCGTCGCGATCCTCGATATGGCAGCCCTGACCGCCGGTGATCACCCGGTTCGGTGCCTCGCCGCGCGCGAATTGCGCGAGATGCGTCGAGGGGTGGAAGAAGTTCTCGCGATCCCATTGATCGAGTTGGTCGTTACGCAGCATCGTCTTTCCTTTCGCTTGTTCTGGGGCACCGGAATTTTCAAAAAATTCCGGGCCGAAATCTTTTCAAGATTTCGTCTGCTCACGCCCAATCGCGGCAGACGTATTTGATCTCCATGAATTCCTCCATGCCGCGCCGCGCGCCTTCGCGGCCCAGGCCCGATTGCTTGACCCCGCCAAACGGGATCGGTGCGCCGGTGACCTTGGTGCGATTGACGGCCACCATGCCGAACTGTAGCGCCCGGGTCATTCGGTAGATGCGGCGCGGGTCGTGGCTGTGCAGATAGGCGATGAGGCCGAACTCGGTCGCATTGGCGCGGCGCACTACCTCTTCCTCGGTGTCGAACGGCGTGATCGCCGCCACCGGGCCGAACGTCTCGTCGCACATGATCGCCGCCGTATCCGGCACATCGGTGAGCACCGTGGGCTGGTAGAACAGCGGCCCGAGATCGTCGCGTTTGCCGCCGCAGGCCAGTTTCGCGCCGTGCTTGAGCGCGTCGGCGACGTGTTCTTCCTGCTTCTGCACCGCCTTCTCGTTCATCAGCGGGCCGATATCGGGATCGTCCATGCCGCGCCCGAGCGTGAGTGTCTGTGTCGCGTCGGTAAAGCGTCGGCAGAACTCGTCGTAGATCGCGCGCTCCACGTA
Source organism: Roseovarius sp. (assembly GCA_016278295.1). Classification (GTDB taxonomy): domain Bacteria; phylum Pseudomonadota; class Alphaproteobacteria; order Rhodobacterales; family Rhodobacteraceae; genus Roseovarius. The sequence continues at coordinate 25,603 of JADQCC010000311.1, forward strand.
GATGCGGTTTGCTCCCAGGCAGTCTTGCCCCGAGGTGGCGAATTTCGCCTTGATCGATTCCGCGACCGCGGTTTCCAGATCGGCATTCTTGAACACGATCACCGGGGCGTGGCCGCCCAGTTCCATGACCAGTTTCTTCACGGTCCCTGCGCATTGGCGATAGAGCAACTGCCCGATACTGGTCGAGCCGGTGAAGCTGAGCGCGCGCACGCGCGTGTCTTCGGTCCAGGGTTCCACCACGGTTGCCGCACGGCCCGTGACCACGTTGAACACCCCCGCCGGGATGCCCGCGCGCTCGGCCAGTTCGGCGAGGGCGAGCGCCGAATAGGGGGTCTCGCCAGAGGGATGCGCCACCACCGTGCAGCCCGCTGCCATCGCCGCCGCCGCCTTGCGCGTCAACATCGCGGCGGGGAAGTTCCACGGGGTGATCAGGGCGACGACGCCCACCGGCTCCAGCCACAATTCCACCTCGGCATCGGGCAGGTGGCTGGTGACGCCCTCGATGTTCGGGCGCTTCGATTCCTCGGCGTAGTATTCGACGAAGCTCGCCGCATAGTCGATCTCGCCGCGCGCTTCGCTGAGGGGTTTGCCCTGTTCCAGCACCATGATCCGCGCCAGATCCTCGTGGTGTTCGATCATCAGGTCGAACCACCGGCGCAGGATGGCCGAGCGATCCTGCGGCAGGGTCATTGCCCAACCGTCAAAGGCAGCCTGTGCGGCGTCCACCGCCGCGCGCGCCTGATCGGCGCTGAGGCTCGCCACGTCACCGAGCGCCGCGCCATCGGCGGGGCTGCGGACGGCGATGGTGGCATTGTCCTCGCCCGTCACCCATTTGCCGTTCACGTAGGCAAAGTTGCGGATAAGGCGCGTGTCGGTGATCCCGTTACGGGTCCAGATCGCTGAATCGGACATTTGGCCCTCCTTTCGCGCAGAAAGATATGCTGTTTGCGCAGAGGGTGGGGCTGATTGCTTTCCAGCTTGCAGATTTTTCTTCGGAATGACCGTATAAAAACAGACGACTCACCCAAAAAACATCTCCAGCGGCGGCAGGCGCGGGGATTTTACCGGCTTGGTCACGATGTAGGTGAAATAGCGCGCCAACCCGATCCGGGCCTCCAGCATTTCGTCGATGAGCCGTTGATAGGCGTCGATGTCGCGGGTCACGATCTGCATCAGGTAGTCGAATCCGCCGCCCAGCGCCCAGCAGGCCGTGATCTGTGGGTAGTGCTGCACGCTGTCCTCGAAGGCGCGGAAACTCGCGGGGGTGTGGTCCGCCAGTTCCACGGCGACGAAGACCGTGACATGTGGACCCAGCTTCTTCAGGCTGATGCGCGCGTGATAGCCCTCGATCAGCCCGGCGTCTTCCAATCGCCGGAGCCGTTCCCAGCAGGGACTCGCCGAGAGGCCGACGCGGGTAGCAAGTTCAGCCTTGGTGATTCGCCCCTCGTCGGCCAGCACCCGCAGGATATCGAGATCGCGCGCGTCGAGCCTCATGCGCGGATCACCGCGCCTACGTCGCGGCCCGCGAGCAGCGTCATTACGTGGGTGGCGATGGCGGTGTCCTGAGCGCCGGTGCCGGTGAGGTCGCAAATCGTTACCTCGTCGGCATCGCGCCGCCCGCGCGCGCGGCCCCGGATGACGTCGCCCAGTTCCACCGGGTTGTCCTCGGCCCAGAGGCCCGCCTCCAGCGCGGCGCGCAATTCGCCGAGGCTCCGGGCCTGCGGCGCGCGATCTGCCACGTAGAGATCGGCCTGCACCAGCGCCTGCGGGTCGATCTCGTTCTTGCCCGCCTGATCCGATCCCATCGCGGTGATGTGCAGCTCGGGGTGCAGCCAGTCCGCCTTGACCACCGGTTCCGTGGCTGGGGTGGTGGTGATCACGAGCTGGCTTGCCCGCACCAGATCGGCGGGGTTGTCGACCACGCGGATATCGCATTCGAGGTCCGACAAGTCGTCGGCGCAGGCGCGGGCCTTGTCGGCGTCGCGACCCCAGATCAGCAGCCGGTCGAAGGGTCGCACCAGACGCGCCGCCCGCGCCTGAAGCCGCGCCTGAACGCCGGTGCCGATCACGCCTGCCGTATGCACCAGATCGGGGGCGAGGTATTGCGCGGCCACCGCGCCGGCGGCAGCCGTGCGCAGATCGGTCAGGTAGCCATTGTCGAGAAACACCGCCTCGACCAGGCCGGTCCTGGCCGAAAACAGGATCATCAGACCGTTGAGGCTGGGCAAACCCAGCTTTGGATTGTCGAAGAACCCGGGGCTGACCTTGATCGCGAACCCGTCAAAGCCCGGGATATAGGCGGTTTTCACGTCCACCTCGCCATGCGCCTCAGCGAGGTCCATCGACATGACCGGCGGCATCACCACGCCCCCGTCGGAGAGCGCGCCGAAGGCTTGCTCGATCACCTGCACGGTCTCGCGGTCGAGCGCTACGGCGCCGCGCAACTCCGCCTCTGTCACGATCCGAATGTCATGTGCCATAGGATTTCCCCTCGATCACCTTGTCGCCCAAGATCACGCCTTGCCCGGTAATGACCCGGGTGAACATTTCCATGTCAAGGTTGCGGCCCGTCACGATGGTGGCCGTCGGGCCGCTCACGCGCAGCTTGCCCGATAGCACCGCCGCCAGCCCCACCACGCAGGCGCCCTCGGCCACGATCCGGTCCTCGTAATAGAGCACCTGCATGGCGCGGTAGATTTCCTCTTCCGTGACCAGCACCACTTCGTCCAGCAAATCACGGCACATCGGGAAACTGAGCCGGTTCTGCATCCCGATCCCGCCGCCGAGCGAATCGGCCAGCGAGGGCACTTCTTCCACCTCGACCGGGTGACCGGCGTGCAGACTTTCATACATCGCCGCGCCCCTGTCCATCGAGATGCCGACGATGCGGATATCCGGCTTGATCGCCTTGGCGGCCATCGCCACGCCCGCCGCCAGCCCGCCCCCCGACAAGGGCACCAAGAGCACCTCGATATCGGGCCGCGCTGCCATGATCTCGAGCCCGATGGTGCCCTGCCCGGCGATCACCTTTGGGTCGTCGAAGGGCGAGATTTCCATCAGCCCCTCCTCGGCCACGAGACGCTCTGCCTCTGCCTGTGCGTCGTCCTGGCTGCGGCCCGCGATTCGCACCTCGGCCCCAAGCGCACGGATGCCGTCTACCTTGGCTTGCGGGACCAGTTCCGACATGCAGATCACCGCGCGAATACCCTGCGCGCGCGCCGCATAGGCCACGCCGCGCCCATGATTGCCCGTGGAGCAGCAGGTGACGCCCGACGCCTCCTGCACCCCCGCCACGGCATTCAAGGCCCCGCGCAGCTTGAATGCGCCGATGGGCTGCATGTTTTCCAGCTTGAGCAGGAATTCCTGCCCGGCGACATCGTTCATGTGGGGCGAGGGCACCAGCGGCGTGGCGTCGGCAATACCGGCGATCACCTGTGCGGCGGCGTGAACATCGGCCAGAACGGGGCGCATCGCTGTCTCCTTGTCTGCAAGTTCGCGCAATCTGCGCGCCGGTCCGGCTTGCGTCAACTCCGCGGCACGCGGCGGTCAGAAAACGACATCGGGTGGCGTGTTTCTTGGGGCGGCCACCGGAAAAATCCCCCAAGGCGGACCGAGTTACCCCAGTTTACAGATGGCGGACCACCACATGATCGAGAAAGACCTCCCCTTTTCGCCGCAGGAATACCAGCGCCGCCTCGAGAAAACCCGGAGCGCGATGGCCGCGCGCGATCTTGATGCGATCTTCGTTACCGACCCGTCGAACCAGCATTGGCTGACGGGTTATGACGGCTGGTCTTTCTACGTGCACCAGGGGGTGATCGTTCTGCCCGACGCCGATCCGATCTGGTGGGGCCGCAACCAGGATGCCAATGGCGGCGTGCGCACGGTCTGGATGACCGACGACAGGGTGATCGGGTATCCCGACAACTACGTCCAATCCACCGAGCGCCACCCGATGCAGGATCTGGCCGAGCGCCTCACCGGCATGGGGCTCGCGGATAAGCGCATCGGCGTGGAGATGGACAATTACTATTTCTCGGCCAAGGCGATGCAGGTGCTGCGCGAGGAATTGCCGGAGGCCACCTTCCTCGACGTGACCGCGCTGGTGAACTGGCAGCGCGGGGTGAAATCCGAGGAAGAACTGGCCTTTATCCGAAAGGCCGCCTTGATTTCGGAGAAGATCATCGACGGGCTTATTGAACGGGTCGAGCCGGGCATTCCGAAGAACGAGATCGTGGCCGAGATTTTCCGCGACGCGATCCGGGGTGTCGAGGGCGCGTGGGGTGACTATCCGGCGATTGTGCCGCTCCTGCCCTCGGGCTCGGATGCCGCCGCCCCGCACCTGACGTGGAACGGGCGCGAATTCGCCACTGGCGAGGCGACGTTTTTCGAGATTTCCGGCTGTTATCGGCGCTACCACGCGCCGCTCTGCCGGACGCTGTTTCTCGGCAAGCCGCCGCAATTCCTGCTCGACGCCGAGCGCGCGCTCGTCGAGGGGCTGGAGGCGGGGCTCGAGGCCGCGACGGCGGGCAGCCGCGCCTGCGACGTGGCCAATGCGCTTGCCGCACCGCTGGAACGCGCCGGAATCGAGCGCGGTGCGCGCTGCGGCTATCCCATCGGGCTCAGCTATCCGCCCGATTGGGGCGAACGCACCATAAGCCTGCGCGCCGAGGACGAGACCGTGCTGGAGCCTGGCATGACCTTCCATTTCATGCCCGGGCTGTGGATGTCCGACTGGGGGCTGGAGATCACCGAGTCGATCCTGATCAAGGAGACCGGGCCGGCCGAGACCTTTTGCGACCGGCCGCGCAAGATGTTCGTGAAGGACTGAAGGCGAGCCTCAGCCCCGCCTGCGCCTGCGCCGCCCGCCCTCGGCGCCGCCCTCGCCATGGGTGTTGAAGCTGGGGTTGGGCAGCGTCACCACCTTGCGCAGTTCCGGGAACGGGGCCGTCTTGTGCGGGATCGCGTTGGCGGCGACGAAATGTTCCTGGAATTTCGGCTCGATGGCCGTTTCCACCTTGGTGATTTCGCCCACCACGCGCTCGATCTCACGGCGCGCCGCCACGTTGCAGAGCGCGATGCGGGCGCCGGTTCCGGCGGCGTTGCCCGCGCTTGTCACCTTGTCGAGCGGCACGTCGGGGATCATGCCCAGCACCATCGCGTGCTTGGGTGAGATATGCGCGCCGAAGGCGCCGGCGAGTACGACGCGGTCCACCTTGTCCACGCCACGCTCGTCCATCAACAGGCGCGCACCGGCGTAGAGCGCGGATTTGGCGAGCTGGATGGCGCGGATGTCGCCCTGCGTCACGGTGATGCGCGGCCCGCCCTCGTCGGTCCCATCATGGATGAGGTAGGTATGCGTGCGCCCTTCGGCCTGCATGCGCGGTGTGCCGGTGGCCTCGGCCGAACCCAGAAGACCCGACTCGTCCATCAACCCGGCGATGCGCAACTCTGCCACCGCCTCGATGATGCCTGAGCCGCAGATGCCGGTGATGCCACCCGCGCCCACTTCGTCCGCGAACCCGTCCTCGTCGGACCACTTGTCAGAGCCGATAACGCGAAAGCGTGGTTCCTTGGTTTCGGGGTCGATGCGAATCGCCTCGATGGCCCCCGGCGCCGCCCGTTGACCGGAAGAAATCTGTGCGCCCTCGAAGGCCGGGCCGGTGGGCGAGGAACACGCCAGAACGCGGGTCTTGTCGCCCAGCAGGATCTCGGCATTGGTGCCCACATCGACGATGAGCGCCAGATCCTCGGATTTGCCCGGCTCTTCCGATAGTGCCACGGCGGCGCAATCGGCCCCCACATGGCCCGCGATGCAGGGCAGGATATAGACCTGCGCGCGGGGATTGATGGCTGCAAGATCGAGATCCCTGGCGGCAAGGCCGAGACTGCCCGAGGTGGCGAGCGCGAAAGGCGCCTGCCCGAGTTCGACGGGGTCGATGCCGAGCAGGAGGTGGTGCATGACCGGGTTGCAGACAAAGACCGTCTCGACGATCAGCGCCGGGTCAACCTCCGCCTCCCTGGCGATTTCCCCGGCCAGCGCGTTGATCGCATCGCGCACCGTCGTCGTCATCTCCTTGTCGCCGCCAGGGTTCATCATCGAATAACTGACCCGGCTCATCAGATCCTCGCCAAAGCGAATTTGCGGATTCATGATGCCCGAGGACGCCTTTACCTCGCCGGTCACGAGATCGGTCAGATGGGCGGCGACGGTGGTGGAGCCGAGGTCGATGGCCAACCCATAAAGCCCGTCCTCGTGTAGCCCCGGCCAGATTTCGAGCACCTGTGCCGCGTCGTTCGCGTGGCCGCGGTGCAGTGCCACGGTCACCTGGAACTTGCCCTTGCGCAGCACCGGTTGCAGCCTGGATAGGAGCGTGAGATCGGCGCGGATATCCCCGATGCCCCATTCGCGCTTCAACGCGCGCGCGAGCCGTTCCAGATCGCCGGTTGGCTCGTGCATGTCGGGCTCGTCCACCTCGACGAAATAGAGCTTGGTCGCCGGGTCCATCTCGATCACCCGGGCCGAGGCGGCCTTGCGCACCACCTGCTTGTGGACCTGGGATTCGGGCGGCACGTCGATCACCACGTCGCCCATGACCTGTGCCTGACACCCGAGGCGGCGACCCGGTTTCAGCCCGCGCTTCTGGTCATAGCGTTCCTCGACCTTGTTCCACTCCGACAGCGCATTGTCGCGGACCGTCACGCCATGCTTGGAAAACTCGCCATAGCCCGGCGTGATCTGGCATTTCGAGCAGATGCCGCGCCCGCCGCAGACCGAATCGAGATCGACGCCCAATTGCCGCGCTGCGGTGAGCACCGGGGTACCCACGGGGAAACGCCCACGCTTGCCCGAGGGGGTGAAGACGACAAGAGGATCGTTTGGCATGGGGCTGGTCCTGCTCATATGTGCCTTTGGCGGAACATAAGCCATAGGCGTGCGCCCGAAAGCCCGCAAGCGTCAGGAATCGGTACGCGCGCGGCATGGCGGCCTCAGGCCCAGGGCAGTTTCAGCCCGAAGAGCCAGATGGCGAGCGGCACGGGGGCAGAGGCGACCGCGATGGTCAGGATCGCCAGCGGCGCGCGGAACGTGCCCGAAAGCCCCGAGAGGAAGGCGATCCCGCCACCCCCGCCGATCACCGAATTGCCGGGAATGTTGATGAGAACGGCGAGGTTCACGTAGCGGTACTTGATGATCCAGCCGCAGTACTTGCGGGGCAGGAGAGCATGGATAAACGCGACCCGGTCTTTTTGCGGCATCGCTTCGAACCGGGCCACGTTATGTGCCGCGCGGATCATGTGCAGATCGGTAAGCACGCGGCGCAGCCAGGCGATCGGCACGGTACACCCGACGACGAACGCCAGCGACAGACCGCTCGCCGTGGCCAACCACACCAGCGGCGCGATCTCGGGCCCACCCGCCGCGAGCACCGAAAGCCCGATCTCCACCCCCGGAACGAAGGGGATCGCGATGAGCACGGCATAGATGACGAGCACTGCCAGCAGCAGCCCCGGCATTGCCCAGCCGTACTCGTTGCTTGTGATCCAGCCCTCCGCCCAGACGAAGACGAAGTGCAGCCCGATTGCGAGAATCGCGATGATGGCAAGCCGCGCGAGCGTGCGCAGCACGCCCAGCTTGAGAGGAGGGGGATCGGGCAGGGTGGTGGGGGCCGGGCGGCTGTTTTCCATGCGCCGAGTCTAGGCTGTGATCCGCGGCTCGAACAATCCGTGTCACGCTTTGTTCACGTTCTTTTGCAGCCAATC
>JADQCC010000299.1 GCA_016278295.1 Roseovarius sp.
GCGGCTGGCCGCCGCCATCGCGTCGCTCGGGCCGGAGGTGGACCGCGACGAGGCGCGGCGCGCCGCCGAGGTCTCGTATGCGCACACCTACCACCTCGCGCGCGAATACGAGATCACCGACCCGCCGATCATCCACAACGCCAAGGTCAATCTCGGGATCAAGCCGCGCGGCCTGTGCTGGCACTGGGCGCATGACATGGAAAAGCGGCTCGCGCAGGAGCGCTTTGCCACGCTAGACCTGCACCGCGCGGTGGCCAACGCCGACAACGCCTTTCGGCTGGAACACTCCACCGCCATCGTGAGCGCGCAGGGCGCGGATTATGACGACGGGATCATCCTCGATCCGTGGCGCAAGGGCGGACGGCTGACATGGATGCCGGTGCGCGAGGACGACGCCTATAACTGGGAGCCGCGCAACGAAGTGGTCGCGCGCGCGCTGGAGCGCAAGCACGGGCAGATCGTGACGCTGACCGACGATCAGCGCATCCTCATGGGCGGGGTGGAGTTCGTGCCGGAATGACCGGGACGCACCGCTGATGGAGTTTGGCCCCCACCTCGTACTCGCGCTTATCGAAGGCGCGGTGACGGCGGCGGTGCTGGCGCTGACGGCATCGGGGTTGAGCCTCGTCTTCGGGGTTATGCGGGTGGTCAACATCGCGCATGGCGCGTTCTTCATGCTGGGCGCAGTCATCGCGTGGTGGATCACGCAAGGCATCGGCGGGCATCCCGGCTGGGGCTTCGCCGCCGCGATTGTGGCGGCACCGCTGATGGTTGGGGCGCTGGCGGTGGCGGCGGACCTCACGGTGCTGCGGCGGCTGTCCTATGACCCCGAACGCACCATCGTGGCCACCATCGGGCTGCTCTACATCATCCAGCAACTCACCCTGATGAGCTATGGCCCCGAGGCGCGGCCGGTGGTGGCCCCGTTCGACGCGCGCATCGCGCTGCCCTGGCCCGAGCGGGGCGCCGAGGGCTGGCGGATCGGCTGGCCGTGGGGGTTCGGCACCACCGCCTGGAAGCTGGCGGTGATCGGCGCGGCGGCGGCGCTGGTGGGGGCGCTGTGGCTGTTCATGGCGCGCACGCGGGCGGGGCTCGTGCTGCGCGCCACGCAGGCCGACCGCGAGATGGCCACCGCCTTCGGCATCCCCGTCGAACGGGTCTATGCGCTCACCTTCGGGCTGGGCGCGGGGCTGGCGGCGCTGGCGGCGGTGCTGATCGTGCCGATCCGGCAGGCGCATTACCTGATGGGGGGCGATCCGCTGCTGCTGTCCTTCGTGGTGGTCATCATCGGCGGGCTTGGCAGCCTGCCCGGCACGCTGCTGGCGGCGGTGCTGATCGGGTTGTCGGACGGCATCATCTCGGTGTTCTTCTCGCCGACGCTGGCCAAGATCATCGCCACGCTGATGGTGGCGCTGGTGCTGGTGTTCCGGCCGCAGGGTCTCTACGGGACGCGCGCGCCATGAGGGTTCTGGCGCTGCATCTGGGCCTGCTGGCGGTGCTGGGTGCGCTGCATTTCGCCCTGCCCGCCTATCACCACGGCAATCTCGCGCGGGTGATGGTGCTGGCAAGCTATGGCATCGGCTACAACCTGCTGTTCGGCTATGCCGGGCTACTGAGCCTCGGACATGCGCTGTTCTTTGCCTCGGGCATGTATGGCGCGGGGCTGCTGGTACAGCATGCGGGCGCGGGCGCGGGGGCCGCGATGCTGGCCGGGACGGTGGCGGCGGCGGTGGTCGCGGCGGCGCTGGCGCTGGTGGCGCTGCGCACGCGCGGCGTCGCGTTCATGATCGTGACGCTGATGTTCGCGCAGGCGGGATACCTGACGATCCTGTATTTCGGCGACTGGACCGGCGGCGACGAGGGGTTCGTGATGGCGCGATCTGGGCGGATGCTGCTGGGCCTCGACCTCGGCACGCCCGACGCGCGGTATCTCGCCGCGCTGGCGCTGTTCGCGGTCTGCCTGCTGGGGAGCCTCGCGCTGGCGCGCGCGCCGTTCGGGCGGGTGCTGGTGGCGATCCGCGAGAACGAGGAGCGCGCGCGGATGCTGGGCTATGACACGCAGGCGCACAAGCGCGCTGCGATGATCCTGTCGGGCGCGATCTCGGGGGCGGCGGGGGCGGCCTATGCGATCCTGTTCGGCTATGTCGGCGCGAGTTTCGCAGAGGTGCAATATTCGATCCTGCCCCTGCTCTGGGTGCTGCTGGGCGGTGCGGGCACCGTGTTGGGGCCGTTCGTCGGCGCGCTGTTCATGTTCTACCTGATCGACCTCGCCTCGGGGGTGACGAGCGCCTACATGCTGATCGCCGGGGTGGCGCTGGTCCTGCTCACGCTCTATGCGCCGCAGGGCCTGATGGGCGAGGTGCGGCGCAGGCTGTGGCGGGGGCTGCCATGAGCCTCTTGAGCGTGCGGGGGCTGACCCGCGATTTCGACGGGCTGAGGGCGGTGGATGGCGTCGATCTCGACATCGGCGAGGGCGAGGTGCGCGCGCTCATCGGCCCCAACGGCGCGGGCAAGACCACGCTGGTGGGCATGATCGCGGGGCGCATCGCACCAAGCGCGGGGCGGATGGCATTCGGCGGGCGCGACATCACGCATATGCCCACGCACCGGCGGATGCGGCTGGGTATGGCCTACACGTTCCAGATCACCTCGGTCTTTGCCGGGCTGTCCGTGGTCGAGAACGTGACGCTCGCCGCCCGGCGGCGGGCGCGGGGTGCGGCGGTCGGGTCCGCCGTGGCAGCGGCGCTCGACCGGGTCGGCCTCGGGGATCGCGGGGCCGAGATGGCAGGCGATCTGGCCTACGGTCATCAGCGACTGCTGGAGATCGCGATGGGGATCGCGCAGCGCCCGCGCCTGCTCATCCTCGACGAGCCGACGCAGGGCCTGGCCGAGGGCGAGATCGCGGGTTTCGGGCGGCTGGTGCGCGACCTGGCGGGCGAGACGACGATCCTGCTGATCGAGCACAACATGGACGTGGTCATGGCGCTGGCCGGGCGGATCACCGTGATGGATGCGGGCCGGGTGCTGGCCGAGGGCACGCCCGGGGAAATCCATGCCAACCGCGCGGTGCAGGCGGCCTATCTGGGGGGCGGGGGCGATGCTGCGGCTGGATGAGATCGTCGCGGGCTATGGCCGGGCGCGGGTGCTGCACGGGGTATCGCTGACGCTGGAGCGCGGCGAAATCCTGTGCCTGATGGGGCGCAACGGCGCGGGCAAGACCACGCTTTTGCGCGCGATCATGGGGCTTGTGCCTCTGTCGGGCGGGGCGATCACGCTGGGAGATGAGCGGCTCGACCGGCTGCCCGCGCATCGGGTGCCGCGCGCGGGGCTGGGCTATGTGCCGCAGGGGCGGCGGCTATTCGCCGGGCTGAGCGTGGCCGAGACGCTGGAGATCGGGCTGATGGCGCGCGGCGGTGGCAGCGGCTTGCGCGACGAGGTGCTGGGCCTGTTCCCG
>JADQCC010000221.1 GCA_016278295.1 Roseovarius sp.
GGTCCCGGCGCGGAATCGAGGGCGAAGCCCGCCGCGCCATCGCATGTCCGCCCCCCGGACAGGCGATTTGCCCAAGTTAGCGCGCCGATTGCATGTTTTTCGGGTGTGGCTGTAATAAAGTGCCCTGAAGTTCCGTCGGGTCGCCTGCCCGCGGACATGCGATGGCGCGGCTCAACGCAACGCCCGCTTCACGCCACCCCTGCCCGCGATCTCAGCCCCGCCCGCGGTAGGGCGGCACGCCCTGGTCGGGGAGCCACACCCCTTCGGGCGCGGGGCCGGTCTGCCAGAACACGTCGATCGGGATGCCGCCGCGCGGATACCAGTAGCCGCCAATGCGGAGCCATTGCGGGCTGAGGAAATCGACCAGCCGCCGGGCGATGGACACCGTGCAATCCTCGTGGAACGCGCCGTGGTTGCGAAAGCTGGTGAGGTAGAGCTTGAGCGACTTGCTTTCTACCAGCCACGCGCCCGGCACGTAGTCGATCACCAGATGCGCGAAATCCGGCTGGCCGGTCATCGGGCAGAGCGAGGTGAACTCCGGCGCGGTGAAGCGCACCGCGTAGGCGGTGTCGGCCTGCGGGTTGGCGACGCGTTCGAGGTCCGCCTCCTCAGGGCTTTGTGGCACGCGCGTCGCGCCGCCAAGCTGCGTCAGGTCCTTGTAGATGTTATCGTCGCTCATCGTGATCTCCTCTCACACGCCGCGCTTGTTGCCCCAGAGCGTAACATGCAGTTGCGGCAGCACCGTCGCCGCGAACCAGCCATCGGCCACCACCCGATCCACCAGCCAGCGCATCCGCGCGTCGATGCCCGCCTGGTCCACCGCCGCCGCGTCGTCGCCGGGCGGGGGCGGGGTGTGGTTGCCCGGTTGCAGGTAGACGGCCAAGGACGGATACCGCGCCGCCACCTCGCGTGCCCAGAGGTAATCGGTCTCGTCGAACACGACGATCTTGAGCACCGTCGGCGCATCGCCCGCGGCGGCGCGGCAGGCGTCGAACGCGGCCCAGTCCACCGCCATGTCGGAGGAGGGCGGCTTGGGCGAGAGCACCAGCATGTCGAGATCGGCGAACCAGTCGCGCGCGACAGAGCCCTGGGTCTCCATCGCGAAGCGGTAGCCGCGCGCGTGGCCCATCCCGATGAGCGGGCCGAGCGGCTGGATCGCGGGATTGCCGCCCGAGAGCGTGACCAGGATCGGCCGGTCGCCCGAGAGGCGGGCCACCTCGGCCATCACGTCGCCGGGCTGCATCGGCGCCCATGTGTGACGGTACGCGGCGTCCACCGCGTGCAGGCTGTCGCACCACGAACAGCGGTAATCGCAGCCGCCGGTGCGCACGAATACGGTGGGCTGCCCGATCAGCGCGCCCTCGCCCTGGATCGTGGGTCCGAAGATTTCCGAGACGCGGACGGGATCGGTCACGGCCGGTATTCCGCCCATGTCTTGGGTGTCTCGCTCACCCGCACCGCCGAAACCTCGGGCCAGCGGGCGCGGCACCAGTCGTGGAAATGCCGCGCCATGCGCTCGGCTGTCACGCAACCGTCGCCCAGAACGTCGTTGAGGTGGCGGTGGTCGAGATGGTCGTCGATATAGGATTTCAGTTCCGCGAGGTCGTGGTAGTCGCGCACGAATCCGGTGTCGTCGAGCTCCGCGGCGGCCAGTTCCACCACCACGATATAGTTGTGCCCGTGCAGCCGCGCGCAGGGGTGCCCCTCGCGCAGCCCGAAGAGCCGATGCGAGGCGGAGAAGTGGAATTCCTTGGTGATCCGGTACATCAGCGCCCCTCCACCGCCGTCTGCCAGTAATCGGGGTCGTCATAGGCGGTCGGGTCCGCGACCCCGGCGAGGTGGAACGCCTCGCGCCGCTCGACGCAGGTGCCGCAGCGCCCGCAATGGCGCGAGCCCCCCTTGTAGCACGACCACGTTTCGGCAAAGGGCACGCCGAGGCGCGCGCCATCGGCCACGATATCGGCCTTGGAGCCGTGGACATAGGGTGTCCAGAGCGCGACCTCGGCCACGCCTTCGAGCGCGTGATCCTGCATCGCCTGAAAGGCGGCGATGAAACCGGGGCGGCAATCGGGGTAGATGAAGTGATCGCCGCCATGCACCGCCGCCGCCACCGCCCCCGCCTTTTGCGCCGCCGCCATGCCGAAGGCCACGGCCAGCATGATCGCGTTGCGGTTGGGGACGATGGTGATCTTCATCGTGTCCTCGGCATAGTGGCCGTCGGGCACATCGACGTCGTCGGTGAGCGCCGAGCCCGAGAGCGCCGCGCCCACGCCGCGCAGATCGACCATCCGGTGCGGCACGCCGAGCCGCGCCGCGCAGGCACGCGCGCTCTCGACCTCCTTGACGTGGCGTTGCCCGTAGTCGAACGACAAGAGCGCCGCGAGACGGCGCTCGGCGGCGGTCTTGTGGGCAAGGGTCACGGAATCGAGCCCGCCCGAGCAGATGACGATTGTATCCATACGCTTGTCGTCCTTGTTTTTTAGAGCGGGTAGGCTGCGACCGCTTGGGCCCGCGCCTTACGCCTTTCGCGCGATCATGGCAAGACGTCCGGCTCTCGCGCAATTCGCTTGGAGCGCCGCCGCGCGCGCGGCATAACGGGGACATGGAGATCGAGAAACTCGCCTTCGATCATGCGCCGGTCGGGCTTGCCGTGCTTGAACACCGGATCATTCGCGCCTGCAACCGGCAATTTGCCGCGATCTTTGGCGGGGATCCGGGCGATTACGCGGGCGTGCCGCTGGCGCGGTTCTACCCGTCGATCGAGGATTACCGCCGGATCGGCTCGGACGCGCTGGCCGTGATGCGCGAGACCGGGCGCTATGCCGACGAGCGGGTGATGCGGCGCGGCGCGGGCGCGCTGTTCTGGTGCAGGGTGCGGGGGCAGTCGCTGACGCCCGACGCGCCGTTCACGCGCGGCATCTGGTCATTTGCCGATCTCTCGGACGAGCGCCCGCTCGTCGCGCTCACACGGCGCGAGCGCGAGGTGGCGATCCTGACGTGCCGCGGGCTCACGTCCAAGGAAATCGGGCTGGAGCTGGGATTGAGCCATCGCACCATCGAGGTCTACCGCGCCCGCCTGCTGGAGAAATTCGGTGCGCGCAAGCTGGCCGAACTGGTGGCGAAACTGTCGGGAATGCCGCTGTGAGTCCGGGTGCCGCGGGGGAAATGGCCGCTTTTCTCAGGCATCTGCATGCCCTATAAGCGGCGGAAACCATTGCGATGGGCGCGGCCTGCGCGCGCCATTGCCGTTACCGAGGAAGCAAATGTCGAACGAAACGCATGAATCGGACGTGGCCTTTATCCGGGCGCTCGCGGAGTTGCTGAACGAGAACGACCTCACCGAGCTGTCGGTCAAGCGCGAATACGGGCAGGACGACACGCTCAACGTGCGGGTGAGCCGGCGGGGCGAGCCCGTCACCACACAGGTGAGCAGCGCGCCCGCCGCGCC
>JADQCC010000287.1 GCA_016278295.1 Roseovarius sp.
GGCAACGGGCGAGGTGACCGGCCCGGTCGAGACCGATCTGGGCCCGGCGCTGTTTCGCGTCAACGCGGTGCTCGCGGCAAGCACCACCCCGTTCGAGGAGGCGGTGCCGCAACTGCGCGAGACGCTGGCCGCCGACCGCGCGCGCCGGGTGATCGACACCGTGTCCGAGACCGCGGACGACATGCTCGCCGCGGGCGCGACGCTGGAGGACGTGGCGCAGCAGACCGAGATGGAGCTGGGCGAGATCGCCTGGCATCCGGACCTTGCCGAGGGAATCGCCGGCTACCCGGCGTTTCGCACGGCAGCGGCCGAGGTGCAGGAAGGTGACTACCCGCAGATCGAGGCGCTGGGCGATGGCGGGGCTTTTGCGCTGCGTCTCGACGGGATCCGCGAGCCGCGCATCCGCCCGCTCGAAGAGGTGCGCGATGCGGTAGAGCGGGGCTGGCGCCGGCAGGCGGTGGTCACGACGCTGAAGGACCAGGCCGCGCCCGCCATCGAGGCCTTGCGCGGCGGCGAGAGCTTTGCCGCGCAGGGGCTATCTCCGACCGAGCTTGACGACATCACGCGGCGCGACTACCGCGCCGACGCACCGCCGGATTTCATCGAGACGGTGTTCTCCATGACCCAAGGCGAGGTGCGCGTGATCGAGGGCGCGGGCCGTATCCATATCCTGCGGCTCGACGGGATCGCCCCCCCGGCCGAGGACGACCCCGATCTTGCGCGCATCGCCGACAGCCTGCGCACGCAGATCGAGAGCGCGCGGGCGCTGGACATATTCCAGCTTCTCGCCAACGATATTCGCGACCGCGCGGGCGTCAATCTCGACCAGGCGGCGATCAACGCCGTCCATGCCAATTTCAACTGAGGGCGCGCGCACGTGAACTTGACGCCGGATTTCGACAGCTTTGCCCGCGCCCACGGGGCGGGCGAGAACCAGATCGTGTACACGCGTCTTGCTGCCGATCTCGACACGCCGGTGTCGCTGATGCTCAAGCTGACGGGGGCGGCGCGCGACGCCTTTTTGCTGGAATCGGTCACCGGCGGCGAGGTGCGCGGGCGCTATTCCATCATCGGCATGAAGCCCGACGTGATCTGGCAGTGCCACGGGACCACGAGCCGTATCAACCGCGCCGCCCGGTTCGACGCCGACGCCTATGAAGAGCAGGAGGGCGATCCGCTTGCCAACCTGCGGGCGCTCATCGCCGAGAGCCGCATCGCCCTGCCCGACGACCTGCCGGCGGCCAGCGCGGGGCTGTTCGGCTACCTGGGCTATGACATGATCCGGCTGGTCGAGCACCTGCCCGACACGCCGCCCGACACGCTGGGCCTGCCCGACGCGGTGATGCTGCGCCCCTCGGTGGTGGCGGTGCTCGACGGGGTCAAGGGCGAGGTGATCGTGGTGGCCCCGGCCTGGGCAGAGGCCGGTCAATCGGCACGCGCGGCCTATGCCCAGGCCGCCGAGCGGGTGATGGACGCGGTGCGCGATCTCGACCGCGCCCTGCCGCAGGCCAGCCGCACGCTGGGCGAGGCGCAGGAGGATGCAGCCCCGGTGTCGAATTTCACCAAGCCGGGCTATATGACGGCGGTCGAGAAGGCCAAGGAATACATCCGCGCGGGCGACATTTTCCAGGTGGTGCCATCGCAGCGCTGGACGCAGCCCTTCACCTTGCCGCCCTTTGCGCTCTATCGTTCGCTGAGGCGCACCAACCCGTCGCCGTTCATGTTCCATTTCGATTTCGGCGGCTTCCAGGTGATCGGTGCCAGCCCCGAGATCCTGGTGCGGGTGATGGAGGGCGAGGTGACGATCCGCCCGATCGCGGGCACCCGTCCGCGCGGCGCCACGCCGGAAGAGGATCGCGCGCTAGAGGCCGACCTGCTGGCCGATGGCAAGGAACTGGCCGAGCACCTGATGCTGCTCGATCTGGGCCGCAACGACGCGGGGCGCGTATCGAAGATCGGCACCGTGCGGCCGACCGAGAAATTCGTCATCGAGCGGTATTCCCACGTCATGCACATCGTGTCGAACGTGGTGGGAGAGCTGGCCGAGGGGGAGGACGCGCTCTCGGCGCTGCTCGCGGGGCTGCCCGCGGGCACCGTCTCGGGCGCGCCCAAGGTGCGCGCGATGGAGATCATCGACGAGTTGGAGCCGGAAAAGCGCGGTGTCTATGGCGGCGGCGTCGGCTATTTCAGCGCCGGCGGCGACATGGATGTGTGCATCGCGCTGCGCACGGCGGTGGTGAAGGACCACGACCTCTATATCCAGGCGGGCGGCGGCGTCGTGTTCGACAGCGACCCCGAGGCCGAGTACATGGAGACGGTTCACAAATCCAACGCCATCCGCCGCGCGGCGGCGGACGCGGCGCGGTTCTCGGGCGAGGGCAACGGCTGAGGTGCGTCGGCGGCGCGCGCTTGGCCTGAAGCGGTCATTCAGGCCCTGGAGCCAATGCGCGGAATCGAGGCGCGGAACGCGCCGCCGTGCGACCGCCAGCCCACCCCGTCGCACCACAGGTGCGCCGTCTACGGTCGGCACGCCTCTGGCGTGACGGGCTGGCGATAGGGTGACGTTGGTGCAAAGCTCTCATTTCTCTCGGATTTTGCAAGATAAAGCGCGGCAGCCCAACCGCTGGATCGCCAACCCGTGGGCTGGCGCCCGCGCGGCTCCTCACCCGGCGCGCTGAATGACCCCTCCCATGCCAAACATCCCCCCGGACGCCCTCGCGCTCACACCCCGCCGCGCTCCTTGAGCAGCCCGGTCAGGCGCGGGCCGCGCCAGCCCGTGCTTACCCGGCCTCCCACGCTCTCGTGGATACGCTCGGACGGGTCGCGCCCGACGGTGCGCGGTCCGCGAATGAGCAGCGCCTTGCTCCACCCCGTCCATGTGCCCACCGACGGCGCGTCGGCATCCTGCGGAAAGCGCGCGCGCCAGCCCTCGGGCAGGCGCAGCCCACAGCCCTCCATCCGCTCCAGCATCCACACCAGCGGAATGTTCGACAGCGGCCGCGCCGCGTGAAAGCCGCAGAGCTGGCCGCCCACGTCCGAATGGCAGCCACGGAACCAGACCTGCTCCACATGGCCGTCAAAGCCGGGCGGGCACTCCCACAACACCGGCGTGTAGGCGCGCCGCGTCTCGTCAAGCGCCAGCGCGTGATAGCCGTGCCGCGTGGTATGGCCGAGGTGATGGTTGTGAAAGCCGTGCCGGTCGGCGCGAAAATACCGCAAGAGCGGCACGCGCAGCCCCAGCGCCTTCACCGTGTCCCACACGCCGATCATCTCCACATGGGTGTCGGGCAGGCAATGCGCGCCCGCGAAATCGCGCGCGGCGGGACTGTCCGGGTCGCATTCATAGTGCCGCCACGCGGCGCGCACGTTGCGCTCGGTCGCCATTTCCGATCGCAACAGGCCGATCCGGTCGATCACGCCGGCCAGCGAGCGCACCG
>JADQCC010000219.1 GCA_016278295.1 Roseovarius sp.
GGAGCGCCATCAGGCCCGGCATCTCGGTTTCGGCGATGTCAAGTTCCTTGCGGCCATAACCCGCGAGCGCGATGTCCTTGACGATATAATCCTGTGCCATTCGGGGGGTGGCTCCTTGCGTTGCAAACTCGCGAGGCAGATAGCACTCGCCCCCCGATTGGGCAATGCGCGATCATCCCGCCACGCCCCCGGCGGCGGCGGTGGTGGCCCCGGTCCAGTTCTGGCCGGTCGCCACGATACAGCTCACGCCGTTGGGCCGCGTGACAAAAACGGTAAAGGTGCCGGTCTCTTCCGAGGCCCAGACCTCGAGCAACTGCTGCGGGCTCTGCAAGCCGCCCCCGGCGGGGCTTTCCTTGTAGCGACCCTCAAGCCGCTCGATGAGCGCATCGCGTGGCAGGCAGGCCACACCCTGCGCCTGCGCCGCAAGCGGCGGGGCAAGCGCGGCAGCGCCAAAGATGAGCGCGGTGGAGCAAAGACGTTTGAACATGGTGTCCTCCATTGATGCCGGGCGCGCGGAGTGCGCGTCCTCCTGCCCAGAATCTGGGAACGGCGACACCACGCCGCACTAAAATTCGGTGCACAACCGCGCGAGGCGCGCGTGTACCTCTGGTGCCGGGCACGCTTCGGGGCTACCTCGGGTGGATGACACGCCACCTTACCTTTTCCGGCCCCGCGGCGCGGCTGCAATACGCCCTGTTGATGACGCTCTTTCGCGTCGCGGTGACGCGCGGTCTCTATGGCCGCTTTGCGCGGGGGCTTGGGCGGCTGTTTCCCTCCGGCACGGCGGTCTGGCTACACGAGGACGGCGCGCCGCCCTATCGCATCGCGCTCGATGACGGCTACTGGACGCGCTTCGCGCTCTGGCGCGCGCCCTACGAGCCCGAGGTCGCCGCCGTCCTTCGCGCCGCCGCCGGGGCCACGTCTCTCTTTTGCGATCTCGGCGCAAACAAGGGCTATTGGACCACCCGCGCCGCGCCGCTTTTTGACCGTGTCATCGCGGTCGAGGCCTCGAATGCCACCTTTGCCGCGTTACAGGCCAATGCCGGGCACCTGCCCAACGTCACCCTGCACCGCGCGGCAATCCACGGGCGCTCGGGAACTACGCTGGAATTCGTCAACACCCATCTCAGCCACGCCTCCGCCCGGCTCGCGGGCGAGGGCCCCACGCGCGCGCAGGATCATGTCGAGACCGTGACCACACTAGCCATCGACGATCTTGTGCCCGCAGGCACACAGGCGCTCATCAAGCTCGATGTCGAGGGGGCCGAGACCGCGGCCATCGACGGCGCCGCCCGCGCGCTCAAGGACGGGGCTGTGCTGATCTACGAGGATCACGGAAACGATCCGGGCTGCACGGTCAGCGCGCACCTGTTAGATCAGCCCGGCATGCGGCTCTATTCCGCCGGAAATGGCCTTGTTTCCATGTCGGACCTCGCCTCCATCCGCACCCTCAAGCGCGATCCGTTCAAGGGCTATAATTTTGTCGCAGCAAAGGCTGGATCGCCGCTTTTGGCCAATGTGATAAGACGATTGGAGCCTGCGGCGGTTTCCTCGTCTCACTCTGAGAAGAGGTCGACATAAGGCTGGTAGCGAAAGACCCTGTTGCGCTTGTGCCCGGTGATTTCCGTCACCAGACCGAGGGATTCGAGACGGTCGGTCAACTTGTTCGCGGCTTGGGCCGAGACGTCGAGATACCCGGCGACTGTCGCAACGGTAAAAATTGGGCGTCGGTATAATGATTCCAGCAACTTCAAGCCATTAGCCGCACCCCGGCCCAAATTATCGACGAGAATCTGGCGGTGCCGCTCCCTCAGGTCGACGATCTTCCGGGATGTGTCTGTTGCTTCGTTCGATACCTCGACAACTCCCTTCAGAAAGAATTTCAGCCAGTCTTCCCAGTTTCCATCCACCCGCACCGCCTGAAGCCGGTCATAATATGTCGAGCGATGCTTTTTGAGATAGTGCGAGATGTAGAGCACCGGCCTTATCAGCACCTCCTTCTGGCAAAGGCAGAACGTGATGAGCAGCCGCCCGACGCGACCATTGCCGTCGAGAAACGGGTGAAGCGTTTCAAACTGCGCATGAATGAGACCTAGTTTTATGAGCAGGGGGGTTTGATCATCGCTGTGAAGGTAGGTTTCGAAATCGCCCAAAAGCCTGTCGAGGTCCTGCGGTGGCGGTGGCACAAAGGTGGCATCCTTCAGCCCCGCGCCTTGCGAACCGATCCAATTCTGTGAACGCCTGAACTCGCCAGGCGTGGCATGCTGCCCGCGCACGCCTCTCATGAGCCTTTCGTGAATCTCGCGAATGAGACGAAGAGACAGGGGCAGAGTGGAAAGCCGCTCGAGGCCATAGTTCAGGGCATTGACGTAATTTATGATTTCTTCGGTATCATCGGGACGTGCCGGGTCGAACAGCTGGGCTTCGGCCTCCAGAACATCGCCCAACGACGCCTGCGTACCCTCGATCTGGGAGGATAAGACGGCCTCCTTGCGAACATACATGAAGACAAAGAGTTCCGGGTTCGGCAACGCCTGAATAGAGCCATCGAGACGGCCCAGCGCACGATCCGCCTTTGAAAGAAAGGTCGTCAGTTCGTCATCGAAAACAATACCGGGCGCAGGAGGAAGGCTGTCCGGTATAAATGCTGTGTATCCTTCAACTTGATGTATGAAGTTGCCTGCGCTTCGCTTCATGTCAGCATTTACCGCTTTGCGTGTTGTTACATAATCAAGTTTATGAGGCCATGCGCCACAAACCTCAAGTCTTGTTAAACCGTCAGTTGAATATGGCTGCGACAAATGGTTCATATGACTCCAAAAGTGAACAAGGATTCCCATGCCCAAACCCCGCGCCTGGCAAAAGATGCTCTCGGGCCGCAGGCTCGACCTGCTCGATCCCACGCCCGTCGATGTCGAGATCGAGGATATCGCCCACGGTCTGAGCTTCGTCGCGCGCTGGAACGGGCAGACACTGGGGGATTTTCCCTATTCGGTGGCCGAACACTCGCTGCTGGTGGAGCGGCTCTATTCCCGCCTAGCACCGCGCGCACCCTCAAAATGGCGGCTCGCGGCACTCTTGCACGACGCGCCGGAATACGTGATCGGCGACATGATCTCGCCGGTCAAGAACGCGATCGGCCCGGGCTATGACGAGCTCGACAAACGGCTCGCGGCGGCGGTGCATCTTCGGTTTGGCCTGCCCGCGGCATTGCCCGCGCAGGTGAAACGGCAGATCAAGCGCGCCGACAAGGTCAGCGCCTGGATGGAAGCCACTGAAATCGCAGGGTTTACCGTGGCCGAGGCCGACCGCTTCTTCGGCAAGCCCGACAGCGCGGTAATGGAGGGCCTGAGCCTGAGCCTGCGCCCGCCGGTCGAGACGCGCGCGGCCTATCTCGCACGACACAAGGCATTGCTCGCGGAGATGGG
>JADQCC010000144.1 GCA_016278295.1 Roseovarius sp.
ACGAGGTGGCGGAGCCCTATATCCGCCGCCGCGCGGTGCGCCACCTGGAGAAGAAACGCATCTGCATCTTGCCGCCGGGACCGGAAATCCCTATTTTACCACCGACACCGCCGCCACCCTGCGCGCCAACGAGATGGCCTGCGAGGCGATTCTCAAGGGCACCAAGGTGGACGGCGTCTATGATAGGGACCCGGTCAAGCACGCCGATGCGCGCCGCTTCGAGCGGGTCACCTATGACGAGGTGCTGGCGCAGCACCTTGGCGTGATGGATGCCAGCGCGATTGCGCTGGCGCGCGACAACAACCTGCCGATCCTCGTCTTCTCGCTCGACGAGCCCGGCGGCTTTCGCGGCATCCTCTCGGG
The DNA here is from genome assembly GCA_016278295.1 of Roseovarius sp. Classification (GTDB taxonomy): domain Bacteria; phylum Pseudomonadota; class Alphaproteobacteria; order Rhodobacterales; family Rhodobacteraceae; genus Roseovarius. The sequence goes on from JADQCC010000144.1 coordinate 364, forward strand.
CGAGGGCACCTATACAACCGTGCACGCCTGAGGTTAAACAGGGGGGACGCGCATCCCCGGCAAGGACATGGGAACGACTATGGCGGATGAAATCGAAATCGACCTGGATGATCTGGAGCGGCGGATGACCGGCGCGATGGCCTCGCTGCGGACCGAGTTCGCCTCGCTGCGGACGGGGCGGGCCTCGGCCTCGATGCTGGAGCCGGTGCAGGTCGAGGCCTATGGCCAGATGACCCCGATCAACCAGGTGGGCACCGTGAACGTGCCCGAGCCGCGGATGGTCACCGTCAATGTCTGGGACAAGAGCCTCGTGAACAAGGTGGAAAAGGCGATCCGCGAGAGCGGGCTGGGCATCAACCCGCAGATGAACGGCACCATCATCATGCTGCCCATCCCCGAGCTGAACGAGGAGCGCCGCCGCGAGCTGACCAAGGTCGCCTCGCAATACGCCGAGCACGCCCGCGTCGCCGTGCGCAACGTGCGCCGCGACGGCATGGACCAGATCAAGAAGGCCAAGGCCGAGGGCATGTCCGAGGACGACCAGAAATTCTGGGAAAACGCGGTGCAGGAGCTGACGGACAGTTTCGTCAAGCAGGTGGACGACGCGCTCGAACACAAGCAAGCCGAGATCATGCAGGTCTGATGCGGCAGGAGGCGCGCATGGTAAAGAGCAAGCCCCGCGACGGCGGCGGGGCCGGACCGCGCCATGTGGCGATCATCATGGACGGCAACGGCCGCTGGGCGCAGGGCCGCGGCCGCCCGCGGCTGTTCGGCCACCATGCGGGCGCGCGGCGGGTGCGCGAGATCGTCGCCGCCTGCCCCGATCTTGGTGTCGAGTATCTGACCATCTTCGCCTTCTCCACCGAGAACTGGAAGCGCACGCAGACCGAGGTGGCCGGGCTGATGAGCCTGTTTCGCCGCTATATCGTCAAGGAAATGCAGGAATTCGTGCGCGAGGATGTGCGCGTGCGCTTCATCGGCGACCGCTACCGGCTGGAGCCGGGGCTGCGCGCGCTGATGGAAGAGACCGAGGAGATGACCGCCCATTGCACGCGGCTCAACCTCACCATCGCGATCAATTACGGCGGTCGCGACGAGGTGGCGCGCGCCATGCGCCGGCTGGCGCACGACGTGGCCGAGGGGCGGCTCGATCCCGACAGTGTCGATGAACAGACGCTGCCGCGCTACCTCGACACCCGCGTGCTGCCCGATCCCGACCTCGTGATCCGCACCTCCGGCGAGGCGCGCATCTCGAATTTCCTGCTGTGGCAATCGGCCTATGCCGAGTACGAGTTCATCGACACGCTGTGGCCCGATTTCACCCGCGACATCTTTACCCGGGTGCTGGCGCAATACGGCACGCGCAACCGCCGCTTTGGCGCGGTGCGCGCATGAGCCCGGACGCCCGCTGGTCCGACCTGGCGCCGCGCGTGGCCTCGGGCATGGCGATGGCCGCGGTGGGCCTCGGGGCGATCTGGGCGGGCGGCGTGGTGTTTGCCGCGCTGGTGGTCTGTCTGGGCGGGCTGATGACATGGGAGGCGGCGCGGCTCCATGCCTCGGCTGCCCCGGTGCGCGCGGGCCTGACCGGCGCGGCGGCGCTGGCGCTGGCGCTGTGGCTGCCGGGGATTTTCGTGCTGCCGCTGGTGGCGGCGGCGGTGCTGGTCAATGCCGAGACGGTGCCGCGCGCGCGCGGCCCCTTTGCCGCGCTGGCGCTGGCGGCGTTGCTGGCGCCCTGGGTGATCTTTGATCTGCGCGCGGGCGCGGCGGGGCTGACCTGGGTGCTGTGGCTGGCGGGGGTGGTGATCGTGTCGGACGTGGCGGGCTATTTCGCGGGCAAGGCCATCGGCGGGCCGAAATTCTGGCCGCGTATCAGCCCCAGGAAGACGTGGTCGGGCACGGCTGCGGGCTGGCTCGGCGCGGCGGCGGTCGGTGCGGTCTTTGCTGGCCCCACGGGCGCGGGCGCGCTGCTGATCCCGGTTTCGGTGCTGGTCGGCATGGCCGGGCAGCTGGGCGATATCGCCGAAAGCGCGGTCAAGCGGATGCAGGGGGTCAAGGATTCCTCTACCCTCATCCCCGGACATGGCGGGGTGCTCGACCGGTTCGACGCCATGCTGGGCGCGGCGCTGGCCCTCGGGCTCATGCGCGCCGCCGGGCTGGTGTGAGCGGCGATGCGGCGGGTGAGCATCCTCGGGGCGACCGGCTCTGTCGGGCAGAGCACGCTCGACCTGATCCGCCGTGATCGTGGCGCCTATCGGGTGGTGGCGCTGACCGCGGGTGCGAACGTGGCGCAACTGGCCGCCGACGCGCGCGAGCTGGGGGCGGAGGTGGCCGTTACGGCCGATGCCGCGCGGCTCGACGATCTGCGCGCGGCGCTGGCGGGATCGGGGGTCGAGGCGGCGGCGGGGCGCGCGGCACTGATCGAGGCGGCGGCACGGCCCGCCGACTGGGTGATGTCGGCGATCGTCGGCGCGGCGGGGCTGGAGCCGGGCCTGAGGGCGCTGAAAAACGGCGCGACGCTGGCGCTGGCCAACAAGGAATCGCTGGTCACCGCGGGGCCGCTGGTGATGGCGGCGGCGCGGGCCTCGGGGGCGCGCATCCTGCCGGTGGACAGCGAGCATTCGGCGATTTTCCAGGCGCTTGTGGGCGAGGATATCGGCACGGTCAGCCGCGTCATCATCACCGCCTCGGGCGGCGCGTTCCGCGACTGGCCGGCGGAACGGCTGGCGCGGGCCACGGTGGCCGAGGCCTCGACCCATCCCAACTGGGACATGGGGCAGCGCATCACCATCGATTCGGCGTCGATGTTCAACAAGGCGCTGGAGATGATCGAGGCGCGCGAATTCTTTGGCCTCGACGCAGGCCAGATCGAGGTGCTGATCCATCCGCAATCGCTGATGCACGCGCTGGTGGGGTTCAACGATGGCGCGCTGATGGCCCATGTCGGGCCGCCGGACATGCGCCACGCCATCGGCTACGCGCTCAACTGGCCCGAGCGGCGGGCGCTGCCGGTGCCGCGCTGGACCTTGCC
>JADQCC010000106.1 GCA_016278295.1 Roseovarius sp.
CAGGTGGCCAGCGCCGCCAGCGCCAGCGCCCCGATCATGCGCAGGATGCCCGCCGTCACGCCCGGCCCTCCCTCAGAACGGCTGTTGAGTGTAATCCACCATGTCGGGATAGAGTGTATCCTCGATCGAGGTGCGATGCACGCGAATGAGCCGCCCGCCCTCGACCCGGCTGATGTTCTGGTGGCCGAACACCTGGTGCGTGCGCCCGTTGAAGCGCTTGGCCCCCTGCGGATGGGCGAGGCTCTCGGGCATGTCTTCCATCGCCTCCACTGCCTCGATCAGCGCGGCGCGGTCTTGCGGGCCGGCATATCCCGCCGCTTCCATCCCCGCCTTGATGACGTGCAGGGTCTCCCAGCAGCCGAACATATGGCCATAGGTGGACACGTCGCGCGCATCGCTCTGCGCCGCGCCGCGTGCGTCCACCCCCACCGCCGCGCGATAGGCCGTGGCGTGCGCGCTCTCGTCGGGCTGCGCGTGGCGGCACATGCCCTCCCAGAAATGGCTGCCCTCCAGGAATTCGAGGCCGGGACTGTCGATCGCCACCGCTTCGAGGCTGTCGATGAAACCGAACAGCTCCGGTCCCTGCCCGCCAAAGAACTCGCCCATCTCCTTGACGAAGGTCAGCACGCCAGGACCGACCATGACGTGATACAGCACCTCGGTGTCGCGCGGAATGCGCGGGAAATAGCGGGTGAACGAGGTTTCGGTCGGCGGGATCGCGATCCGTTCCAGTATCTCGCCGCCCTGCGCCTCGATGGCGGGGCCAAGCGCGTCGCGGTGATTATAGCCAAAGCCATAATCGGGAAAGATCATCGTGACCTTCTTGCCGAGCGTGTCGGTGATGAAGGGCGCCATCGAGATCACCTGGCTCTTCACATCCGTGATGCCGGGCTGGAGCGTGTAGCGATTGAGCATCCCCGAGGCGACATGCGTGCCCTCCGAGACCACGAAATACGGCAGCTTCAGCTCGCCCGCGCGCGGGGCAGAGCCGATGACGACATGGGAAAACAGTGTGCCAAAGCCCACGTCCACCTTGTGCTGATTGGCGAATTTCTCGACCACCTCGGCGCCGCGCTTGGGATCGGTGCCGTCATCCTCGGCGACGATCTCGACCGGCCGCCCGTTGATGCCGCCGCCCTCGTTGATGAGCTGGACCGCCGCTTCGGTCGCGCGGCCATACCAGCGGCCATAGGCCGCGCCGATGCCGGTGCGGTGCTGCTGAAACCCGATGCGGATGGGGGCCGCGCTCTGGGCATGGGTATAGCGCGCCCACATCGGCAGGCTCGCCGCGGCGATGCCGCCTGTCAGCGCGCGCATGGCGCCGCGCCGCGTGGTGGTGGCTTTGGTCTTTACGGTCATGGGCGGGTCTCCGCTTTGGTCTTTCGCACTTGCGGCAAGGATCACCGCGCGCGCAACATGCGCAAGCCCGCCCCCCCTGTCCAGCCTCTTTCGCCTCAGACACCGCGCGGCGTGGCCAAGAGCCACAGGCCGAACACCGTATAGCCCACCATGAACAGCGCCAGCGGGGCCTGCCCCAGGGTGGCCCGCCCCGCCGATTGTCCGGCGCGCGCCCCCGTCGCCACACGTTCCGGCTGCACCGCGAGGCGCTCAACGGTCAGCACCATCACCGCGTCAGGCCGCCGAGAACCCGGCATCGAGCGCCGAGAGGATCACGTCGGTCTCGGCCGCGCTGATGACCAGCGGCGGCGACATCAGGATGTTGTGCGCGCCCAGCCGCACCATCGCGCCCGCCTCATAGGTGGCGGTGTGGATGCGCTGCATGGTGTCGGCGTCCATCGGTGTCTTGGCGGCGCGGTCCGACACGATCTCTATTCCGGTCAACAGCCCGTGCCCGCCGCGCACATCGCCGATGATGTCGTGCTTTTCGGCCAGTCGCCGCACCCCCTCGTATAGCTGCGTGCCGCGCGCCGCGGCGTTGGTCCTGGTATCCAGACGCAGCGTCTCGGACAGGCACGCCACCACCGCCGCCGACCCGACCGGGTGGGCGGAATAGGTATAGCCGGTCCACAGCGTGCCGCGCGCATCCGCTGCCTCGAATACCTCGGCCACCTCGCCCGAGACGAGCACGCCGCCCACCGGGAAATAGCCCGAGGTCACGCCCTTGGCCATCGTCACCATATCGGGCTGCACACCCCAGTGCCGCGCGCCGGTCCAGTCGCCGGTGCGCCCGAAGCCGCAGATCACCTCGTCGGAGATCATCAGGATGCCGTAGCGGTCGCAGATGTCGCGCATGCGGCCCATGAACGACGCGTCCGGCACGATCACCCCGCCCGCGCCGAGGATCGGCTCCATGATGAAGGCGGCGATGGTCGACGGATCCTGGAACTCGATCTCGTCCACCATCGCGGCGGCGATCCTCTCGGTCAGCCGCGCCGGGTCGCTCTCGTCAAACGGGTTGCGATAGGGGTAGGGGGCGGGGATGTGGAAACAGCCGGGCAGCAGCGGCTCGTAATTGATACGAAAGCGGTTGTTGCCGTTGACGCTCGCCCCGCCCCAATGGGTGCCGTGATAGCCCTTCCTGAGGCTGAGAAACTTGGTGCGCGCGGGCTCGCCGCGCAGGCGGTGGTACTGCCGCGCCAGCCGCAGCGCGGTATCCACGCTGTCCGACCCGCCCGAGGTGAAGAACACGCGCTCCATCCCGTCATCGGCAAAGAATTCGCGCACCGCATAGGCGGCCTCGATCGAGGCCGGGTTGGTGGTGCCGCCAAAGCCCGAGTAATAGGGCAACTGCCACAGCTGATCGGCGATCGCCTGCTTCACCGCGTCGTTGGAATAGCCCAGGTTCACGCACCACAGCCCGCCCACGGCATCGACCACCGAATGCCCGTCGATATCCGTCAGCCGCACGCCCTCGGCGCTCTTGATGATGCGCGGCGGGTTGGCTCGCGCGTCGCCCGGGTGGCCCATCGGCTGCCACAAGTGGCGGCCATTCATCTCGCGCAGGAAATTGTCGTCCTTCATGGCGCTGCCTCCGGCAAGGGTCTCATGTTTGATCAAACCGTGCCACCGCCGCCGGGGGCTGTCCAGAGGCCGCGTCGCCGGAACCGACGGACAGGCGCCGGGGCACGCCCGGCGCGCTGCGGCCTCCGCCCCTTGCCAATCCCGCCGCGCCGGGCGATGAAACGGGCATGGGCAAGGTGCTTCTCTCCTTCGGTCACGGCTATTCGGCGCGGGCGCTGGCCCGGCGGCTCTTGCCGCGGGGCTGGCGCGTCCTGGGCACCACCCGCGACCCGGCCAGGGCCGAGACCCTGCGCGCCGGGGGGGTCACGCCGCTCCTGTGGGACCGCGACGATGTGACCGGCGCGCTGGACGAGGCCACCCACCTGCTCTGCTCCGCAGGCCCGACCGAGGCGGGCGATCCGGTGCTGGCACGCCACCGCGACGCCATCGCCGCGGCCGCGCCCGGTCTGGACTGGGCGGGCTACCTCTCGACCACCGGCGTCTACGGCGACCATCGGGGCGGCTGGGTGGACGAGACCACCCCGCTCACCCCCTCCACCACCCGCGGGCAGCGGCGCGTCGCCGCCGAGGAGGAATGGCAGGCCATCCCCGGCCTGCCGCTGCACATCTTCCGCCTCGCGGGCATCTACGGCCCCGGGCGCGGCCCGTTCGAAAAGGTGCGGCAGGGCACGGCACGGCGCATCGTCAAGCCGGGGCAGGTGTTCAGCCGCATCCATATCGACGATATCGCGCAGGTGCTCGAGGCCTCCATCGACCGCCCCCGCCCCGGCGCCGTCTACAATCTCTGCGACGACGACCCGGCCCCGCCCGAGGACGTGATCGCCCACGCCGCCGACTTGCTGGGCCTGCCGGTGCCCGAGGCGGTCGCCTTCGACGAGGCCGATATGACGCCGATGGCGCGGTCGTTCTATGCCGAATCGAAACGCGTCTCGAACCGGCGCATCAAGGAGGAACTGGGCGTGCGCCTCCTCCACCCCGATTACCGCAGCGGGCTGCGCGCGCTGCTGGCCGAAGAGGGCTGATCCCCCCTTCATTTTTCCGAAAGGGTCTACCACAGCTGAGGTGTTCTGAGAGTATGCTAAGGTGCTCTCATGGTTCAGAAAAACCCCGTCATTTTTTGACGGGGTTTTTCCCAATCTATGGGCCGGTGCGCATCCACGCGGTCGCGCGGTTTCCGACCCGCCCGAAAACGAGAGAGGATCATGCCAACTTTACCCGTGGTTCCGGGCGGCCGCGGATGCCGGGGTCGAGGGCAAAGGTCTGGCCGTCTTCGGGGTTGCGAGGGTCGAGATGCTCCCAGGCGGAGGTGACGATCAGCCGGTCGAGGCCGGGGCCTGTGAAACAGGGGCAGGTGACTTGCCCGACAGGCAGGTCGACCATCCGATCGGGTCGGCCATCGGGCAGGTAGCGCGTGACGCGGCCCGCACCCCATTGCGCGACCCACAGGGCGCCCTCGGCATCGGTGACCGCACCGTCGGGGTTCAGCCCGGCCTCGCGCAGGTCGATGAAAACCTCGGACGGCCCGTCGGGCCAGCCTTCGGCATTCAGCGATACGGTCCAGACCCGCTGACGGGGGGTATCGGCATAGTACGCGCGGCGGCCATCCGGGGCAAAGCAGATCGCGTTCGGAATGGTGATCTCGTCGAAGAGCCGGTCCAGGCGGCCCGCATGAAAACGGTAGATCGCCCCGGTACGTGGCGCGGCGTCCTGTCCCATCGTTCCGATCCAGAACCCTCCCATCGGGTCGGCGCGGCCATCGTTGGACCGGGTGTCGGGGCGGTCGGCTTCGAGCGGCGCAATCAGGTGGCGTTCGCCCGAAGCGATGCCAAAGCGGTAAAGCCCGGTTTCGGTGGCGATCAGCAGGGTGTCGTGGTCCACCCACCCGGCGGCGGAGGCCTGTTCGCCGATCTCCCAGTCCAGCGGGCCACAGGCATCGCGAGAGAGCAGTCGGCGCCCCTTTATGTCGAACCAGAAGGCCTGTTGCCGCTCCGGGTGCCAGAGCGGGCCTTCCCCCAATTCGCAGGGCCGCGCGTCATACAGATCTATCATGGCTGCAGTCTCGCCGTGGTGAGCCGCAACAGACCCTTTTGCAACAGGATGAAGGACAGCAGCAGCAGGCCGATGATGATCTTGGTCCACCAGCTCGACAACGTGCCGTCGAAGACGATGTAGGTCTGGACCAGCCCCATGGTCAGCACGCCGATCAGCGTGCCAAAGACGAAACCCGCGCCGCCGGTCAGAAGCGTGCCGCCGATCACCACGGCCGCGATGGCTGTCAGCTCGGTGCCGACGGTGGCCAGCGGATACCCGGAACTGGTGTAAATCGAAAAGACGATGCCCGACAGCCCCGCCATCAGCCCCGAAAAGGCATAGATCGCGACCGTGGTGTGGCCGACCTTGACGCCCATGAGCCGCGCCGCCGCCTCGCCTCCGCCAAGCGCCAGGACGGAGGCACCGAACCGGGTGCGGTGCGCGACGATCATGCCGATGGCGACGGTCAATAGCATGACCACACCGATCAGCGTGAGCCGCCCCTTGCCGGGCATCAGGTAATAGGCGTCGTCCAGAAGGTCGTAAAAGGCATGGTCGATCGGCACCGAGTCGATGGTCAGCATGTAGGCCGCCCCGCGTGCCAGAAACATGCCCGCCAGCGTCACGATAAAGGGTGGCATGGCCAGGGCATGGATGAGCCCCCCCATGCCCGCGCCAAAGCCGGTCGTGACCACCAGCAGCAGCGCGAAGACCGAGAGCGGATGCAGGCCCGTGTCGCGCAGCATCACCGCGATGAAGACGCCGGAGAAGGCGATGACGGACCCCACCGAGAGGTCGATACCGCCCGACAGGATCACTATCGTCATGCCGACCGCGACGATGCCCAGATATGCGTTGTCGGTCAGCAGGTTGCCGATCACGCGGGTGGAAAGCATGAGGGGGAACTGCATCACGCAGATCACCCATGCCAGCACAAAGATCGCGATGGTCGCGGCAAGCGGATAGAGGCGGGGGTTCATTCTCCGGGCTCCTTCGCCGAGGTCATGGCGGCTTTTCTCTGTTCCCGCGCGGTGCGGCGCAGGGCGTACCAGCGATGGGCGAGGTTGGGGCTTTGCACCACGAGGATCAGCAGAACCAGCCCGGCCTTGATCACCAGGTTGTAGTCCGAGGGGAAACCCGCGAGCAGGATGCCGGTATCCACGGTCTGGATGATAAGAGCCCCAAGCACCGACGCGGCGATGGAAAAGCGCCCGCCGAGCAGGGAATTGCCCCCGATCACCACGGCGAGGATCGCGTCGAGTTCGAGCCACAGCCCGGCATTATTGGCATCCGCCCCCCGGATGTCGGCGGTGGCGACAATCCCCGCCAGCGCCGCACACAGACCCGAGGTCACGTAGACCGCGACGATCAGAACCCTCGCGTTGGCACCGGCAAGCGAGGCGGCGGAGCGGTTCACCCCGACCGCCTCGATCAGCATCCCGAGGGCGGTGCGGGTCATGAGAAGTGCAACACCGATGGCGGTGGCGCCCCACAGAACCGCAGGCACCGGGACGCCGAGCAGGGTGCCGGATCCGAAGAAGGCCAGCCCCTCGTGCGAGAAGGTCAGGATCCGCCCCTCCGTCACGAGCTGCGCGATGCCGCGGCCGGAGGTCATCAGGATCAGCGTGGCCACGATCGGCTGAATGCCGGCAATCGCGACCAGCGTGCCGTTCCACAACCCCGCCGCAACCCCGGCCAGAAGCGCCAGGACAAGCGCGCCGCCCAGGCCGTAACCTTGGGTGATCGACCAGGCGGCGACAGCCCCGGTGATGGCCATGACGGTGCCGACACTCAGGTCGATGCCGCGCGTGGCGATGACCAGCGTCATGCCGATGGCAAGCAGCCCGACGGGCGCGCCGCGTTTCAGGATATCCATGACCGGGCCGACAAGGCGGCCGTCCATGACCTCGATCCGCAGGACATCGGGGAAAAAGACCGAAATCAGCGCGACCAGCGCGGCGAGGGTCACAAGCTGCGGGATCACGCGACGCAGGGCGTTCCTCATTGGGCTGCCTCCGTCGGCTTGGCATCCGGCGCGGCGATGGCGCGGACGATGGTGTCCGAGGTGATGTCGGCCCCGGCGAGTTCCGCCACGTGGCGGCGGTCGCGCACGACGATCACCCGGTCGGCGACGGCGATCAGCTCGTCGAGTTCCGAAGAGATCACGAGGATCGACATGCCATCGGCGGCGAGGTGCCGGATCAGACGCAGGATCTCGGCATGGGCGCCGACGTCGATGCCGCGGGTCGGCTCGTCGAGGATCAGGAAACGCGGAGTCATGGCCAGCCAGCGGGCCAGAACGACCTTCTGCTGGTTGCCGCCAGAGAGGTCCCCGACCGGCTGCTCGGGGCCGGAAGTGCGGATGTCGAGCCTGTCGATATACATCTGCGCCAGGCGCAACTGCTCGGCGCGGGGAATGGGCCGGGCCCAGCCCCGGCGGGCCTGCAGCGCGAGGACGATGTTTTCGCGGACCGAGAGGTCGGCGACGATGCCGTCCTCCTTGCGTTCCTCCGGGGCAAAGCCAAAGCCCGCCGCGATGGCCGCGCGGGGCGATGACAGGTCGAGCATGCCACCGGCATCCGTCGCGGCACCGGTCTGCGCAGGGGTGACGCCGAACATCAGCTCCGCGCTTTCCGTGCGGCCCGAGCCGAGCAGCCCCGCGAGCCCCAGCACCTCGCCCTTGCCGACGCTCAGGTCGAAGGGCTCTATCCGGCCGGGCCTTCCGTACCCCTCGAAGCGCAGCAGGTCCGGACGTGCGGTGGCCCCGCCGGTCCTGGCGCGGGTGCTCACCTCGTCCTCCAGCGCATGGCCGAGCATGTGCTCGATCAGGCGCACGCGGTCGAGATCGGCGGTGTTCTCGGTCACCACCTTCCGGCCGTTGCGCAGGACGGTGACGCGGTCGGTCAGCTCGAACACCTGATCGAGGAAATGGGACACGAAAACGATGCCTAGCCCCCGGTCGCGCAGCCCGCGCAGCACGTTGAACAGGGTCGCGACCTCGCGCGCGTCGAGCGAGGCGGTCGGCTCGTCCAGGATCAGCACCTTGCCGGACAGCGCCACGGCGCGGGCGATGGCGACGATCTGGCGGACGGCCACGGAATAGGCGGCAAGGTCGCGGGACACGTCGATGTCGATCCCGTAGCCCTCCAGCATCGTCTCGGCACGGCGCCTTTGCGCGTGGCCGTCGACCATGCCGAACCGGGTGGGTTCGCGGCCAAAGGTCAGGTTCTGCGCGACGGTGAGATTGGGCAGCAGGTTGATCTCCTGATAGACCGTTCCGATACCCAGCTCCTGCGCCTCGGACGTGGAGCGTGGAGAGATCGGCGCGCCGTCCAGCGCGATGTCGCCGCTGTCGCGGGTATAGGCCCCGGTCAGGCACTTTATCAGCGTCGACTTGCCAGCGCCGTTTTCGCCCAGAAGGGCATGGACCTCACCGGCGGCGAGCCCGAAATCGACCGAATCCAGCGCTTTGGCACCGGGAAAGGTCTTGGTCAGGGATCGTGTGGTCAGCAGCATCTCGTACCTGATATATCCGCGTGGGGGCGGTGCCTGCCGCGCTGTGCGGTGGGGCCGATGGCAGGACGACCCGCCACCGGCGGTCAGGCGGGGATCAATACCCGAGATCCTTGCGGCGCTCGTACTCGCCTGCCGGATCGTCGCCCTGGGTGTAGAGCCGCGACTCGGTCTGGATGAACTTCTCGGGCACCGTTCCGTCCTCCAGATAGGCCATGAGCGCATCAAAGGCGGGGCCGGCCATGTTCGGCGTCAGTTCGACCGTCGCGTTGGCTTCGCCGGCCGCCATCGCCAGGAAGATATCCGGCACCGCGTCGATGGACACGATCAGGATGTCCTCGCCCGGGTTCAGTCCGGCTTCCTTGATCGCCTGGATTGCGCCGATAGCCATGTCGTCGTTATGCGCGTAGAGCGCGCAGATATCCTGCCCGCCGCCTTCGATCTGGAGAAAGCTCTCCATCACTTCCTTGCCCTTTGAGCGGGTGAAATCCCCGGTCTGGGACCGCACGATCTCGATATTGTCATGGTCCGCGATGGCGTTCTCGAAGCCGGTCTTGCGGTCGATCGCGGGAGAAGAGCCGGTGGTGCCCTGAAGCTCGACAACGCGGCAGTCCTCACCGGCGACGGTATCGGCCAGCCACTGACCGGCCACTTCGCCCTCATGCACGAGGTCCGATCCGACCGCCGTCAGGTAGAGCGACTCGTCGCTGTCCACCTTGCGGTCGAGCAGGATGACGGGGATTTCGGTCTCCCTGGCCTCTTCCAGCACGCTGTCCCATCCGGTCGCGACCACCGGCGCCAGCAGGATCGCATCGACGCCCTGCGCGATGAAAGAGCGGATCGCGGCGATCTGGTTCTCCTGTTTCTGCTGCGCGTCAGAGAACTTGAGGTCGATGCCCCGTTCCTCGGCCTGCTGCTTGGTCAGCGTCGTCTCGGCGGCGCGCCAGCCGGATTCCGAGCCGATCTGGGAAAAGCCCACAGTCTGCGCGATGGCGGCGGATGCGCCAAAGGCCACGAAAGCGGTGGTTGCAAGCAGTTTCTTCATTTCCAGTCCTCCCATTGGTGTCGGGCATTCGTCTCGTCGAAGCCCTGTCCACCTGCGGCTGATGACCCGCCGCAGGTCGCCGCGTCCTCCGTCGCCGCCTCACCCGTCCCGAAGATCGTCGGGCAATAGCGCCGCGGGGATATTCTGGTACGATACCGGCCGCAGGAACCGGCGGATGCCGAGACTGCCGACCGACGTCGCGCCGAAATTCGTCGAGGCCGGGAACGGCCCGCCGTGGACCATCGCATCGGCCACCTCGACCCCGGTGGGAAAGCCGTTGGCCAGCACCCGGCCCGCCATCCGTTCCAGCACCGGCATCAGGGCGCGGGCGGCGTCGGTGTCGCCCGCCTCCATCTGCAACGTCACGGTCAGCTGGCCGACAAAGGATTTCGCGATCTCGCGCATCTCCTCCGGCGACGCAGCGCGGATCAGGATGCCGGCAGGGCCAAACATCTCGTCCGCGAGGTCGGGATTGGCCAGCCATTCGGCCCCGGTGACCTCGAACAGGGCGGGCAGCCCGCAGCGGTCCGGGGCCTCCTCCGCCCCGGTCAGGCGGCGCGCGGATTTCGCGGTCCTGGCAACGGCGGCGGCATAGCCCTTGGCGGTGCCGCCCGTGAGCATCGGTTGCGGCCCGGTCTGTGCCAGCGCCGCAAGCGCGGCCTCGCGAAAGGCGTCGCCGTCGGGGCCTTCGGGCAGGACGACCACGCCGGGATTGGTACAGAACTGGCCGACGCCCAGATTGAGCGACCCGGCCCAGGCGGTGCCGGTCTCGGCGGCGCGTTCGGAAAGCGCCGCGGGCATCACAAGGACCGGGTTGATCGAGCCCATCTCGCCGTAGAACGGGATCGGTTCGGGGCGCGTCATGGCCAGATCGAAGAGTGCCTTGCCGCCCCGGAACGAGCCGGTGAAACCGACGGCGCGGATCAGCGGATGCTGAACCAGCGCCTCGCCCGCCTCGGTCGTGTTGGACTGGACGAAGCCGAAGGTGCCCTTGGGCATTCCGGTCCGCTCGATGGCCGCCGCGATCGCCTGTGCGACCAGCTCTCCGGTCGCGGGATGGCCGGGATGGCCCTTGTAGACGACGGGGCACCCGGCCGCGAGGGCTGCGGCGGTATCGCCCCCGGCGGTGGAAAAGGCCAGCGGGAAATTCGACGCGCCAAAGACGCCGACAGGGCCGAGCGGGCGCTGCATCAGCCGCAGGTCGGGGCGGGGCAGGGGCTGGCGGTCGGGCAATGCCTTGTCATGCCGCCGGTCGAGGTAATCGCCCTTGCGGATATGGTCGGCGAACATGCGCAGCTGACCGGTGGTGCGCCCGCGCTCCCCCTCCAGCCGCGCCTCTGGCAGACCGGTTTCGGCAGCACCGTGGGCGGTGAGCGCCGCGCCGCGCGCCTCGATCTCGTCCGCGATGGATTCGAGAAACCGCGCGCGGCTTTCGCGGTCGGTCCAGCCATAGGTGGCAAAGGCCGCCTCGGCGGCCTTGACGGCGGCGTCGATTTCCCCGGCCCCGCCACAATGGACCGGGACAGGGTCGCCGGTGACGGGGTCGGAGGTAAAGGCGGGGCCGCCGCCCACCCAATCGCCGGCGATCAGGTGTTTTCCAGTGACGGGCGCGCTATCCGGCATGTCAGCTCTCCTTACGTGGTAGGGTCGATAAATTCGGGCGCGTCGAGACGCCTGCCGAGGGTGAAGGCATCGGCGACCAGCACCATGGGGCGCAGGTCGACCTCGGACGCGTTGCGCGCCAGCAGACGGGCAAATTCCGCGTAAAGCCCGTCATATTCGCCGTGAATGCCCGGCTCCTTCCAGCCTTCGCCCTGCTGCGCGCCGCCGTCGATTCTCATGATCGCGCCGCCCTGATCGAGGGTCAGCGTGCCCGCGTCAGTTTCAACGATCTGGCGCCAGAACGGGTCGCCATCATAGAGAAAATCCACATCTGCCGTGACGAGCGGGCCATCGGGGCCGTCCATGCGGACCTCGGCCGCGATGGGGGTGTCGCAATTGCTCGGGAACCTCAGCTCCGCGCCGCTGACGTGAACCTCGACAGGCAGGATTTCCGTGAGGATCGAGAACGCGTTGATCGTCGGATCAAAGACACCGAGGCCCCCGGCCTCCCATATCCAGCGCTGGCCGGGATGCCAGACGCGGACATCCTCCTTCCAGTCGATCCTGACCGATCTGATCCGCTTGTCCGCGAGCCACGCCCTGGCCGCCGGAACGCAGGCCGCGTGACGGGAATGCCAGGTGGCAAAGAGGCTGAGACCCCTTTCCTTCGCCAGCGCCTCCAGCGCGTGAACGTCGGACAGGCAGGCCCCCGGCGGTTTCTCCAGCATCACGTGGCGGCCTGCATCAAGCGCGGCGCGCGCCCCGGCATGGCGGACCTGCGGCGGGGTGCAGAAGCTGATGGCGGGGATGTCGCGGCGCGCCTCAAGCAGCGCCTCGACCGTTTCGTAATTCTCCACCCCCTCGGTCCCGCCGGAGCGGCTGACCGTCGCGGCCAGCTCAAAGGCGTCCGAGGCGGCAAGCGCGGGGATATGCTGGTCGCGGGCGATCTTGCCGATGCCGACCAATGCGATCCTAGTGGCTGTCACGGGGCACCTCCCGTCCGCGGCATCCCTTGAGAAAGCCGAAATCGGCCCCGATATCCGCACCCTCCACCGCGTCGTGGTAGAGACGGGTGTAGCCGCCATTGGCGGCGGGGGCCTCGGGGGGGCGCCATTCGGCGAGGCGGCTGGCGATTTCCTCATCGCTCAGATCGAGGTGGATGCGCCGCCCTTCCACGTCGATCTCGATCATGTCGCCGGTCCGCACGATGGCCAGCGGGCCACCGGCGGCGGCTTCGGGCGCGGTGTGCAGGACGACGGTGCCGTAGGCGGTGCCGGACATGCGGGCATCGGAAATGCGGACCATGTCGGTGATGCCCTTCCTGAGCACCTTGGGCGGCAGGCCCATATTGCCGACCTCGGACATTCCGGGATACCCCTTGGGCCCGCAGTTCTTCAGCACCATGATGCAGGTCTCGTCGATATCGAGCGCATCGTCGCCGATCCTGGCCTTGTAGTCGTCGATATTCTCAAAGACGACCGCGCGCCCGCGGTGCTGCATCAGCGCGGGCGTGGCGGCCGAGGGTTTCAGGACTGCGCCGCAGGGCGCGAGATTGCCCCGGAGCACGGCGATACCGCCGGATGCGGTCAGCGCCCGGTCGGCGGGGCGGATCACGTCCTCGTTCCAGTTCACGGCGTCCTTGACCTCGTCCCAGACGGCCCCGCCGGAGACGGTCAGCGCATCGCGATGCAGCATCCCGGCCTCGCCCAGCCGCTTCAGCACGACGGGCAGGCCCCCCGCGTAGAAGAATTCCTCCATCAGGTACTTGCCCGAGGGCATCAGGTTCACGATCGTCGGCACGTCGCGGCCCAGCCGGTCCCAGTCATCCAGCGTCAGGTCGACCTCGACCCGACCGGCGAGCGCCAGCAGGTGGACAACCGCGTTGGTCGAGCCGCCGATCGCGCCGTTGGTGCGGATCGCGTTCTCGAATGCCTGCCGGGTCAGGATGTCCGATGGCTTCAGGTCGTCCTTGACCATCTGCACGATGCGCCGGCCGGTGAGCTGCGCCATGACCCGGCGGCGGGCATCGACGCCGGGGATCGCGGCATTGCCCGACAGCGCCATGCCAAGCGCCTCGGCCATCGACGCCATGGTCGAGGCCGTGCCCATCGTGTTGCAGGTGCCCGAGGACCGGGACATCGCCTGCTCTGCCTCCAGGAAATCCTCCTGGCTCATCTTGCCGGCCTTGATGTCCTCGGACATCTGCCACAGCGCGGTGCCCGAGCCGACGCGTTCGCCCCGGAACCAGCCGTTCAGCATCGGCCCGCCGGTCACGACGATCGACGGAATGTCGGTCGAGGCCGCGCCCATCAGCAGCGAGGGGGTGGTCTTGTCACACCCGACGAGCAGCACCGCCCCGTCGATCGGCTGCGCGCGCATCTGCTCTTCGACCGCCATCGCGGCGAGGTTGCGGTACATCATCGCCGTCGGTCGAAAGGTGTTCTCCGACGCGCTGAACACCGGCACCTCCAGCGGAAAGCCCCCGGCCTCCCACACCCCTGCCTTCACCTTCTCGGCCAGGTCGCGCAGGTGGCCGTTGCAGGGGGTCAGTTCCGACCAGGTGTTCAGGATGCCGATGACCGGGCGGCCATCGAACAGGTCATGCGGATACCCCTGGTTCTTGAGCCAGCCGCGGTGATAGATGTTATCCCGCGACGTGCCGCCATACCATTCCTGCGATCGCAGCCTTCTGGGCCACATGGCCGGTTTGAACGTCATGTCGATCCTCAGAGCGTGCGGATTTCGGTGCGCGGACCGGGACGTCCGAGCGGCGTGAAGGCGAGCGTATTGCGCAGCGGCAGGCCAAACGGCATGGCCTCGATCTCGAAAATGTCGCCGTCGCGGGTCTGCACACCATCGGCGAAGGACAGCGTCGCGGTGCCGAACATATGGACATGCAGATCGCCGGGCTGCCGGAACAGGGGATACTTGAAGTGGTGGTGTTCCAGATTGGCGATGGAGTGGCTCATGTTGGCCTCGCCGGACAGGAACGGCTTTTCGAAGATCACCTCGTTGCCCCGGCGGACGCGCGAGATGCCCTCGACGTGATCGGGCAACGCGCCGGTCAGCAGTTCCGGGCCGATGGCGGCGGGGCGCAGCTTGGAATGGGCGAGGTAGAGGTAATTGCGCCGCTCCATGACATGGTCCGAGAATTCGTTGGCCAGCGCCCAGCCCAGCCGGACCGGGGTGCCGTCGGGCGCGATCAGGTAGAGCCCGGCAATCTCGGGCTCCTCGCCGCCATCCTCGGCGAAATCGGGCGAGGCGAGGGCGCCGCCGGGGGCGACGAGCGCCGCGCCGTTGCCCTTGTAGAACCATTCCGGCTGGACCCCGGCATCGCCATTGGCGGGCTTGCCGCCGTCGATGCCCATCCGAAACATCTTCATGCTGTCGGTTTCGTCGTCGGTGGCTGTCTTGTGCATGTCGGCGCGGGCCGAG
This sequence comes from Roseovarius sp., assembly GCA_016278295.1. Classification (GTDB taxonomy): domain Bacteria; phylum Pseudomonadota; class Alphaproteobacteria; order Rhodobacterales; family Rhodobacteraceae; genus Roseovarius. Next base: position 14,609 of record JADQCC010000106.1, read on the forward strand.
GCGGATCCCAGATGGGTCAGGCCGGTGCCGGTCAGGTGCAGATGCGCCGGGTCGGGATGGGTGACCGGCGGCAGCAGGCGGCCCGCCGCGTAGAGCGCGTCGAGATCCACCGCATCGCCCAGCCCGATCGTGGCGATCCGGTCGCGCAGCGACTGGCCGTTCCGCACGCATTCCAGGGCCACGGCATAGAGCGAGTGATCCGTGCGCACCTCGTAGGCTTCTGTCCCGTCGCGGGCAACGATCTGCGGCGTCCCGTCGTCGCGGGCATATTGCGAGAGCAGCATGGCGTTATCCTTTCTGCTTGTTGAGGACGTCGAAGATCACGGCGGCGAGCAGGACCAGCCCCTTGATGACCTGTTGCCAGTCGATGCCGATGCCGAGGATCGACATGCCGTTGTTCATCACCCCCATGATGAAGGCGCCGACCACGGCCCCCACCACGGTGCCGACCCCGCCGGACATCGACGCGCCGCCGATGAACACCGCGGCGATCACGTCCAGTTCGAACGCGACGCCGGCCTTCGGCGTGGCGGTGTTGAGGCGCGCGGCAAAGACCAGCCCCGCCAGGGCCGCCAGCATCCCCATGTTGGCAAAGGTCAGGAAGGTCAGACGCCTGGAGTTGATACCCGAAAGCGACGCCGCCTTTTCATTGCCGCCGATGGCGTAGATGCGGCGGCCGAACGTGGTGCGCGAGGTCAGAAAGGAATAGATCGCGATCAGCAGCGCCATGACGATGAAGACATTCGGCAATCCCCGGAAACCCGCCATCAGCCAGGACATGTAGACAAGCGCGAAAAAGATCAGCGCATTGCGCCCGGCGAAGAAGGAAAACGGCTCCGTCTCGACCCCGGCGGCGGTCTGGCGGGCGCGGTCGCGGATGGCGAGCCACAGCAGCAGCGCGGCCACGGCCACCCCGGCGAAGAGCGACAGCAGGTTCAGGGTTTCGCCGCCGAAGATGTCCGGCACGAACCCCGACGAGATCAGCCGGAATTGGGCCGGAAAGGGGCCCACGGACTGCCCGGCGAGCAGCCACAGGGTAAGGCCCTTGAAGACCAGCATCCCCGCCAGTGTCACGATGAAGGACGGGATTCGGAAATACGCCACCCAAAAGCCCTGAGCGGCCCCGATGGCGGCCCCCACGATCAGGCAGAGCACAGCGGCGGCAGGCCAGGGCATCCCCCAGTTCACGATCATCACGGCGGCCAGCGCCCCGATAAAGCCCAGAACCGAGCCGACCGACAGGTCGATATGGCCGCAGACGATGACCAGCAGCATCCCCACGGCCATGATGACGATGTAGGAGTTTTGCAGGATCAGGTTGGTCAGGTTCACCGGTTTGAGCAGGATGCCCCCGGTCGCGACCTGAAAGAAGGCCATGATCGCCACCAGCGCGACAAGGATGCCGTATTCCCGCAGATGCCCCTTGAGGAACTGCCAGCCGGATTTCGAGGTGCCGCCGCTCCGGCCAACGGTCTGGTTTGTGGTGTCGGTCATGCGTCTTCTCCCGACTTGACGATTCTGGACATGATCTTTTCCTGGCTGGCCGCGGCGGTCGGCATTTCGTCGACAAAGCGGCCTTCATTCATGACGTAGAGACGATCGGTGATCCCGAGCAACTCGGGCAGTTCGGAGGAGATCACGATGATCGCCTTGCCGCGCGCCGCGAGTTCGCGGATCAGCGTGTAAATCTCGAACTTGGCCCCCACGTCGATGCCGCGGGTGGGTTCGTCGAGGATCAGGATATCCGGGTCGGCGAACAGCCACTTGGACAGCACGACCTTCTGCTGGTTGCCACCCGACAGGTTGATCGTGGGTTGTTCGATGGAAGAGCACTTGATGGCCAGCTTCTTGCAATAGGTCCCGGCAACCTCACCCTCGCGGTGGCGATCGACGATGCCATTGCGCGAGATGGCGGGCAGGTCGGCCAACGGCACGTTGCGCCGGATCGTGTGGTCCAGCACCAGGCCATAGGTCTTGCGGTCCTCGGTCGCGTAGGCCAGCCCGGCATTGATCGCCCGGCGCACGGTCGAGACGTCGGCGGGCGCGCCGTTGATCGTCACCTCTCCGCTGATGTCGCGGCCCCAGGACCGGCCGAAGAGACTCATGGCAAGCTCCGTTCGGCCCGCGCCCATGAGACCCGCGATGCCGAGCACTTCGCCCCGGCGAACGTCGAAGCTCACGTCGTTGACGACGCGGCGTTCGGGGTGCAGGGGGTGTCTGACGGTCCAGTTGCGGACCTCCATCGCGACCTCGCCCGCGGTGTCTTTGCCCCTGGGCGGATAGCGGTCCTCCAGGGCGCGGCCGACCATGTTGCGGACGATATCGTTCTCGTCCACCCCGTCGGCACAGTTCATCCGGGCCACGGTGGCCCCGTCGCGCAGCACGGTGATCGTATCGGCGATCTTCTCGACCTCGTTCAGCTTGTGCGAGATCAGGATCGAGGTCAGGCCCTTGTCGCGGAAATCCATCAGGAGCCGGAGCAGCTTGGCGCTGTCGGTTTCATTGAGCGAGGAGGTCGGCTCGTCCAGGATCAGCAGCCGCACGTTCTTGGACAGCGCCTTGGCGATCTCGACCAGCTGCTGCTTGCCGAGGCCAAGATCATCGAGGATCGTCTCGGGGTTTTCGTCCAGACCGACGCGCGCCAAAAGTTCCGCTGCGCGCTCGTGCGTCTCGCGCCAGTCGATGATGCCGCCCCTGGCGCGTTCATTTCCCAGAAAGATATTCTCGGCCAATGACAGAAGCGGGATCAGCGCGAGCTCCTGGTGAATGATGATGATGCCGACCTCCTCGCTGTCGCGGATCGAGCGGAAGGCGCGCGGCTCTCCGTCATAGATGATCTCGCCATCGTAGGAGCCGTGCGGATAGACCCCCGAAAGCACCTTCATCAGGGTCGATTTTCCGGCACCGTTCTCGCCCACGAGGGCGTGGATCTCGCCTCTGGCGACAGAGAGCGTCACATCGTCGAGCGCCTTCACACCGGGGAATTCCTTGGTGATCCCGCGCATTTCAAGAATGATGGACATGGGATGACCCGCGTTTTGGGAAAACGGCCGCCGGCCAAGGCCGGCGCGCCGGTCCGACCGACCGAAACCGGCCGGTCGGGGAGGCGTTCACTTGATCTCGCTCTTCTCGTAATAGCCGCTGTCGACCAGCCGCTTCTCCCAGTTCTCGGCGGTTACCGGCACCGGTTCCAGCAGGTAGGACGGCACGACCTTGACGCCGTTGTCATAGGTCTCGGTGTCGTTGATCTCGGGCTCCCCGCCCTGCAAGAGCGCATCGACCATGCCGACCGTCACCCGGGCGAGCTCGCGGGTATCCTTGAAGATCGTCGAATACTGATCGCCCCGCAGGATCGCCTTGACCGAGGGGATCTCGGCATCCTGGCCGGTCACGATCGGCATCTTCAGGTCGCCCGAGCCGTAGCCGACCCCCTGAAGCGATGAGATGATGCCGATGGACAGCCCGTCATAAGGCGACAGAACGCCATGAATCCGCTGTTCGGTGTAGTTGGCCGAGAGCAGGTTATCCATCCGCGCCTGAGCGACCGAGCCGTCCCAGCGAAGCGTGCCGACGGTGTCCATGCCCATCTGCCCCGAGACGATCTCGATCTCGCCCGAGTCGATCATCGGTTGCAGCACCGACATCGCCCCATCATAGAAGAAATAGGCGTTGTTGTCGTCCGGGCTGCCGCCGAAAAGCTCGACATTCCAGGGCTTTGTGTCGGGAAAGCGTTCCTTGAGACCGGCGACCAGGGTTTCGGCCTGCTGCACGCCGACCTTGAAGTTGTCGAAGGTGGCGTAATAATCGACATCGCCGCTGTCGCGGATCAGGCGGTCATAGGCGATCACCGGGATATCCATGGCGGCGGCATTGGCCAGCGCCGAGGTCAGCGTGGTGCCGTCGATCGCCGCGATCACCAGCGCATCGACGCCCTTGGTGATCATGTTCTCGATCTGCGCGAGCTGGTTTGGAATGTTGTCCTCCGCATATTGCAGATCGGTCCTGTAGCCCGCGTCTTCGAACTGCTTGACCATGTTATTGCCGTCGTCGATCCAGCGCGCGGATGACTTGGTGGGCATGGCGATGCCGACATAGCCCTGATCCTGGGGCATGGCCGGGGTCGCGAGGACAAGCGCGAGTACGGTCGCGCCAAGGGCGCGTCTGGTGATTGCCATCTGAATTCCTCCCATCGTCCGCCCCCGCTCCTCCGCGGTTCTGGCGGTCCGGTTTTGTCCGCGCCCCGTGACTCGGGCCGCTTGCCAGCACCATGCGCGGCGTGGCTATATCAATCAAATTCGAAATGGCATAAATGATATACCGAAATATATATATCGAGGAGTATCATGTCAGAGACGGCCCCTGCCATCCCCGCCACGCGGGACGAGTTGATCCGCCGGGGATTGCGCCTGCCGCAACTGCGCCTTCTGGTTGCCCTGCGCGAGACGGGGCAGGTCTCGGGCGCGGCGGCGCAGGTGGCGATGACGCAGCCGGCCGCATCCCGCCTTCTGGCCGAGCTGGAAAAGATCGTGGATGCCCGGCTCTATGATCGCCATGCGCGCGGCGTGATGCTTACCCCGGCGGGAGAGGCGCTGGCGGCGCGCGCGCGCGAGATGCTGCATGGGCTCGACCAGGTGCAGCACCAGATTGCATCCCTGAACAGCGGCGATCGGGGGATCGTCCGCATCGGCAGCGTCACCGGCCCGGCCATCGAGCTGGTCCTGCCGGTGATCCGGGAGTTGCGCGTGACCTACCCGGAGATCGAGCTGTCGGTCCTGGTCGATACCAGCGACAAACTGGGCGATGCGCTGCTGGCGCGTGAGCTGGACTTCTATATCGGGCGGGTTCTGGACGGGATGGAAACGAGCGCCATCGCGCTGGAAGAGATCGGGCCCGAACCGGTGGCACTCATCACCCGGCTGGAGCATCCGTTGTCGCACAAACCCGACCTGGGCCTGTCGGATTGCCTGGCCTATGACTGGGTGATGCAGCCCGAGGGCGGCCTGCTGCGCCGCACGGCGGAGGCCCACCTTCTGCGCAACGGCCACAAACCGCCGGCGCGGATCCTCAGCACCTCGTCGATGCTGCTGACGCTGGCCATCATCTCCGAGACGAACGCCATCGCGCCGGTGGCGCTCTCGGCGGCGAATTTCTATGCCGGGCGTGAGGCGTTTGGCGGACGTCTGCGCCGCCTCGAAACGGCCGAGGACATGGCGGTGATCCCCTATTCGCTGATCTATCTGCGCGATGCCGAAGCCTCGCCCGCCGTGCGGCGGGTGCTACAGCTGATCCGGCAGAAGATACCTGCGCCGTAGACCCCTCCGCCATGCCAAGACCAGGTTCGAATTCATCGCATGGCGACGCGCCACCTGCGCCACCGAGATGCTGATTATCGGTCATGGACATTACCGGCGGAAAGCCCCCGCCGTCAGGGCGGCCACGACGGACGGATACCATTGTTCAATTCACGCCTTCTGCTAACCTGCATTTGGATGTGTTGGCCAGACGGGGACGAGATGATGTTCAATCCCACCGCTGTTGTGGCAGCTGCGTTTGGCGACCACCTCGCCGAGACGTATCTGCAGTATTTCTCCGGTCGCAAGAGCGAATACGCCGCGTTTCTGAGCGGAAGCGCGCGTATGCTGTTGGAGCGTCTCGGTAATTCCGATGCCCTTTACCACAATGCCGAGCACACCATGATGGTGACGCTGGTTGGCCAGGAGATCATCCGCGGCCAGCTCGTGACCCGCGCCGTCCAGCCGGAGGATTGGCTCCACTACATCGTGGCGCTGCTGGTCCACGACATCGGCTTCTCCCGTCACATCTGCGAGGGCGATACCGACAACGAAGTCGTGATCAATGAGGCGGGCGACCGGATATGCCCACCGCGCGGCGTATCGGATGCGTTTCTCGCCCCGTATCATATTGATCGTGGCAAGATCTACGCCCGCCAACGCTTTGCCAAATCCGGGCTGATCGACCACGACCGGATTGCGGCGGCGATCGAGTATACCCGGTTTCCGCCCCCGGATGACCCGGCGTATTCAGACACCGAGACCGAGCCCGCGCTGGTGCGCGCCGCCGACCTTATCGGCCAGATCGCCGACCCGTTCTATCACCGCAAGATCAATGGGCTTTACTACGAGTTCGTGGAAACCGGCTTTGCACAAAAGCTTGGGTACAACACGCCGATGGACCTGATGGATCAATTCCCGAATTTCTTCTGGCAGCAGGTGCAGCCGCTCATCGGCCCGGCTCTCAGGCACCTGGAACGGACCATGGACGGCAAACAGTGGGTGGCGCAGCTCTATAATCACGTCTTTCAGGTGTCACACCGGGCGAGTTGCCTCGGGCCATTTCCCGGCCCGCTGGACCGCTCCGGGCGAAAAGATGGGGATTTCTCTCCGGGTGGGCCCTCGGGTCCGGTTCCGGTGCCCGATGAATGATGGATGATGGAATGCCGACAACGGCAAGCTCCGTGGGATAAGCGGCTCGCCCGGCAGGCGGTATGGGGGGGCGGCCGGACCGGGCCACAATCCGAAATGCCTGAAAAACGGTTGCTTCGCGCACCGGACACGCTGGCAGCGCCTGCCACGCAGACTTGGGCTTGATCTGTGGGGCGAATGGCAGCACGATCAAACGCGATATTATAAACTCGCGAAACCTTGGCGCGGAACAAACCAGACCGGGCCGGCATCGGCAGGGCGGCAATCGACAGCCCAGCCCGATCCTGTGCCCGGGCATCCCGATAGCCGACCGCGCCTTTGAAAGACTTAAACGACAGAGACAAACCTATATTGACGATTATTTTAGCCTGGGGGAGGGCATCATGGGGACGGTACCGACATCTGTTTCAGGCCGACAAGCCAGATGCGCCAAGACGCGCTGCACCATCGAATTGACAGGCAAATTGACGGGGCTGATCCGCGCCTTCGCGCGCAAGCCCGCCGTGGCAGACGCATGACGTCGCGCGGTTTCAATTCACGCTACATGGTCGGGCTGATTTCCATAGCCATCGCTGCGCTGGCCTCGTCGCCCGCGTATGCTGCCGGCGGTGCGGTTCCGACGCTGGTCGCTGAAATCGGGGCCAGCCTGCTGTTCGCAGGTGGCCTCGCCGTCGTCTTTGCGCGGCTTGGCATCCCGTCGATCGCGGCTTTCATCCTTGCGGGGGTCGCGCTCGGGCCAATCGGATTCCAGGTGATCACCGATCCCGGCAACATCGAAGCCATCGCGCAAATCGGATTTGTTCTGCTGCTGTTCGTGATCGGGCTTGAAATTGACATGCCACGCATACTCGCGAGCGGCAGGACGCTCTTGCTTGCAGGATTTCTTCAGTTCCCGTTGACGCTTCTGTTCGGGGTGCTGTTCACGAAACTGCTGATGCTATTGGGCATCGGGGGTCTTCTGACAGAGGCGCCGTTGTCGCCTCTCTACGTCGGCATCGCGATCTCCGTTTCATCCTCGCTGCTCGTTGTGAAACTGTTCCAGGAACATTTTCAGCTCGATACGCGCCCCGGTCAGATTTCGCTCATTATCCTGATATTTCAGGACATCTGGGCAATCGTCGTCACCCTCGTCCAGCCCAGTTTGAGCAACCCGGACGTTATCGCGATCCTCAGTTCCTTCATGGGTATCGGCCTGTTGATCATTGTCGCGGCGCTGCTCTCACGCTTGATCGCCACGCGCGCTTTCGGCTGGATCGCCAAGAAACCGGAGCTCATCCTGCTGGGCGCAATCTCGTGGTGCTTTGCCATTGTCGCCCTGGGGACGAGTTTCGATGGCCTCACGCATATGCTCGGCCTCGACGTGAAGCTTGCGGTCGGTTCGGGGATGGCGGCCCTGATTGCCGGCGCAACGATTGCCAGCTCTCCTTACAGCGTTGAAATCGTTACCAAGGTCGGCCTTGTAAAGGATTTCTTCGTGACGCTCTTTTTCGTCGGGCTCGGGATGAGCATCCCGGCCCTGACATCCTGGGAGGTGCCGTTGCTGGCCTTGCTCGTCGCCGTCATGGCGCTGCTCGCCCGCCAGTTCGTGTTCTTCCCGGTTTTCTACTTTCTCGGAATCGATCAGCGAAGCGCGCAGGTAAGTTCGGTCCAGCTCGCGCAGATATCGGAATTTTCCCTCGTCATCGTGTTTCTTGGCCTGGAGTTGCAGCACATCAGCCAGGAATTCGCAGCCGTCATCATTCTGGCCTTTGTCATTACGGCGATCCTGACCACACCGCTGTTCGAAAACGCCTACCGTATCCATGACGCGGTCAAGGACACGCTCCACAGGCTCGGCTTTCGCGAACCCGAGGGCGATGAAGAAGAGAGCGGGCATGAAACGATCCTCGGTATGCTCGGCATTCACCGGGATGCCTCCTCTTTCCTCGAAGAATTGTCACGCCACCAGCCCGAGTTGCTGAAACACACGTCCATCGTCGATTTCAACGTCGCGCTGCACCCGTCCATCCGGGAGCTGGGCGCGCATGTCGTCTATGGGGACATTTCGAATGAAGAGGCCCTGCTTCACGCGAAAATCGACCGGGCCCGGATCGTGCTGTGCTCGATTCCCGATGACCTTCTGCGCGGCATTGATACGGCGGCCCTGGTCAAACTGGTTCGCCATGTCAATCCGGGGGCCACGATCATTGCCAACGCAGTTCACATTACAGACTGGCAGAAGTTGCGAGAGGCCGGCGCGGATATCGTCTACATGCCTCACCTCGAAGTCGCCAAGACGATTCTGGACGCATTCAACCATGCCTACGATCAAGAGATAGAGGTTTACGAGGCGCAACAGATCGAGCGTTTCGGCATACCCGAGAACCGGCACGAGATCATGGATTAACCCGGCGACCGCGGTGCACCCCGAGCGATCTGGCCACCTGCCTACCTGTTGCCCCCATGCTTGTGCAGGATGTGCATCACCAGAGTGTGGTGGTCAAAGTGGTGGTGGTGATGGCGATGCTTTTTGTGGTCGTCGGGTGGATTGTTTATCAGGCTATAGCCTATCCAGATCGCGATCAGCGCGAAAAACACGCTGCCGACGGCTTGCCCCACCAAGACGCCCGGCGCGCTCCAGACAAGACCGCCCGCCACGACAAACGGCCAGGTTCCGAGCGTGTTCTGCCCCCAGTTCAGCCACGTTGCATAAGCGGGCCGCCCAAGGGTGTTGAACGACGCGCTCGCAACAAAGATCGCGCCGTTGAAAAACGACGAAAGCGCGACCGGAAAGCAGAACAGGAAGATCAATGAACGCGCGAGGTTCTCGGCCCCGAACACCCCGGCGATCGCCTCGCGGAATACGAGCAGAACGCCGGTAATGAACAGGACGTAGATCGCAACGAATTTGAGCGCATCGAGAAACGCCTGCTCGACCCTGTCCATACGTCCCGCGCCATAGTTCTGACCAATGATCGGACCGATGGCCCCGGAAAGCGCCATGACAACCGAGAAAGCCACCGGCGTCATTCTTCCGATTACGGCCATGCCTGCCACCGCGTCGGGCCCGAACTTCGACATCTCCCGCGTGACAATCGCCGTGCCGATGGGCGTGGCCACGGTCGCCAGCACCGCGGGGATCGCGAAATGGGATACGATTTTCAGATCGCGATATAACCAGACCGCCTTTGGAACCACAAAGGCGTTATGACGGCGCATCGCGGGATAAAACGCAAATCCCAGTGTGACGATCCTGGCAGCCACGGTCGCCCATGCGGCGCCTTGCAGTCCCATGCCGAGCGTGAAGATCAGCAAGGGATCAAGCGCCGCGTTCGTCAGCGCCCCCAACAGCGACGGGTACATGGCGACCCGGTTCTCGCCGTATCCACGCAGCACGGCCACCGAAACCATCGACAGGCCCGACACAAAGCTGAACGGGACGATGATCCACAGGTAGCTTGCGGCCATCTCGGCGACTTGGCCGGATGCGCCCAGGAGCGACAGCAGGAACCCCAGGTTTGGCAGCGTAATGACCGGTATCGCGATACCGGTCAGGACGACGAACATCGCGGTGCTTGTGGCGAACTCGCGCGCCTCCTGTTCCTTGTCCGCGCCAATCGCGCGCGACGCCAGAACGCCCGCGGCGATCGACAGCCCGATATTGATCGAACTGATGAAAAACATCAGCGCGCTGGCATATCCCGCGGCGGCGGCAAGCGACTCGTACCCCAGCATCGAAATGAAAAGCAGGTCGACCAGATCCACCGCATAGATCGCCATCAGGCCGATGCTGGCCGTCAGGGACGTGACCGACACATGACGCATCACATTACCGGTGGTAAAGGTCGCGTCGCTATGATGTGTCATTTTATGTCACGCCGAACCGGAAAGGGTTTGTCGAAGATATCGTCTTTCGTCAATCTGCCGCGATGCTAGCTGCGATGCGAGCGTTGTAGAAGTTTTTTCTGCATTCACCGGAAAATTACGCCCCAACGACCGGTCCGGCGTCGCGACCGGATCGCCGGGCATCCCGATTTCACGTCAGCCGTAAGCCTTCTGTAAGCCGGGTGCGTCACCAGCCTGATCAGCATCGCGCTTGCATATCAACGACGGAGACAGACATGCGTATCCTCTCACTCGCCGCGGGCCTCGTTCTGGCCCTCGCCCCCTCGCTCAACGCGGCGTCCATCCCCGCGGGTGGGCGTCTCGAATTCGACGTCGTCCGAAAGGGCAAGGACATCGGGGATCATGGTTACCGCTTCCAGGGTTCCAACGACGCGCTCACCGTGAACGTGACCACCGATATCGCGGTCAAGGTCCCGATCATTCGCGTGACCGCCTACAGCTTCCAGCACCAAAGCGTCGAAACCTGGTCCGGTGGCAAGCTGACTTCGGTGCGTTCGGCCACCAACGACGACGGCACACCGCATCAACTGGATACCGGCGGCAAGGGCGTTCTTCCGGCGAGCCTCTGGAACGATGACATCCTGGACGCGGGCAAGCTCTTGAATACCATCGACGGCAGCATCATGAGCATCCGGGTAAGCGATGTGGGCACCGAGCAGGTGACGACCCGCAGCGGCCCGGTGGCCACGCAGCATTACCGTCTTTCGGGCGATCTGAACCGCGACCTGTGGTACGATGTGCAGGGAAACCTTGCACGCGTCTCCTTTACGGCAGAAGATGGCACCACGGTAACATACGTCCGCAAATAGGACATTTTCCCGATGCGGCTCTTGTACGTGGAAGACAATGAAAGGCTGGCGCAGAACACCTCTGCCAGCCTTCGGGCGAACGGGTTCATTGTGGACTGCGTACATTGCGGAGAGGACGCGGTGCATTCTGCCCGCTCCTACGATTATGACGCCATCATCCTGGATCTCGGCCTGCCGGATATCGAGGGGCTGTCGGTACTCAGGTCGATCAAGGCCGCCAAACCCGAGGTGCCCTTCATCGTCTGCACCGCGCGCGACGCGCTGGAAGACCGGATCAAGGGGCTGGACGCGGGCTCGGACGACTACCTTGTAAAGCCGTTCGACGTCGCCGAGCTGCTGGCGCGCATCCGGGCGGTGCTTCGGCGGCCCGGGGGTGCGCTCGGTGTGACGCTGATGACAGGCAATATCACCTTTGACACCGCGTGCCGCAGCGTGGAGATTGGCGGCATCCCGGCGCACCTCTCGCGGCGAGAGCGCGATCTCCTGGAACTCTTCATGCGCCGCAAGGGGCGGATCTTGTCCAGGGACACCATCGAGAACGCGCTTTACGGGTTCGACGAGCCTCCAACGCCCAATGCCATCGAGGTGGCCACGCACCGGCTCCGCAGGAAACTCGCCGATTTGGACGCCAGCGTGGCGATCCACACCCTTCGGGGCATCGGCTACTTTCTCGATGACGACGGCGCGTGACTGGGCTGTCGGTACTCTTTGGCGAAGCAAACTCGCTTCGGCGGGGACTGGTCGTCAACATCCTGCTCGCGGTGGGCTTTTGCTTCGCGCTGGCCTCGGTGATCCTGACGTATGAATTCTACGAACACCTTGCCAACAACCGCAACGGGGCGCTGGCGCGCGAAGCCGCCGAAATCGCCGGACAGATATCACCCGCCGCGCCCGAGCTTGGCCTCGACGCCGGGGCGCTGAGATTTCAGGGCGACGCGGGGCTCTATCGGTACACGGTCTTCGACGAGGCGATGCGGCCGGTCATCGGCGGCGAGGTGGTTGACGGGCTGGCGGACCGTGTCCCGGACGCCGCGACGGGCAAGCCGCGCTTCCTGACGCTGGGAGATACCCGCACCGCGGCCGCGCTCACGGTAGAGCGTGACGGTCGGCGCTTCGTGGTTCTGGTCTCCACCGCGGCGCGGCGTTCGGGCAAGAGCGATCTGGCCAAACTGACGCACGAGATCACCGAGGAGATCCATTGGCTGGCGATCGGGATCGCGGCCATCCTCTTTGCCGCCATCCTTGCCACGCGCCGGTCGCTTGCACCGCTCCGGCGGGTTTCGGGCGAAGCCGGGGCGATTGGGCCCGGCACGACGGACAGGCGGCTTTCGACCGCGCATCTGCCCGCCGAGATCGTACCGCTGGTGACGGCCGTGAACGAGGCGTTCGACCGGCTCGACCGGGGCTACCGGGCGCAGCGGGATTTCTCCTCGAACGTGGCCCACGAGGTGCGCACGCCGCTGGCCATCCTGCGTTCCGCGATCGACCAAATGGATGACGGGCCGTTCAAGCATGACCTGCGAAACGATGTGCACAGGCTAGAGCAGATGTTCGAGCAACTCGTCAACCTCGCCCGCGCCGAGGCACTTGGCGTGACGGCGTTCGAAGAGGTGGACCTGCATACGGTCGCGCTTTGCGTGGCGCAGGAGATGGGCGTTGCGGCCATGCGCGATGGCAAAAAGCTTGCCGTCACCGGTGCCGCAGGCGCCAGGGTACAGGGCCATGCCGGGCTGTTGGCCATCGCGCTCGGCAACCTCTTGCGCAACGCCATCACCTACGCCGATGGCACCGGCGAGATCGAGATCGAGATCAGCGATAACCCCGCCGGCTGGCATGTGCTGGATCGGGGGCCGGGCATCCCGGACGCGCAGAAGGCACAGCTTTTCCAGCGTTTCACGCGCGGAGAAACGGGCGGGCGCCAAGGTGCCGGGATCGGGCTCGCCATCGTCAAATCCGTGGCCGAGGCGCACGGCGCGACCGTATCGGTCGCCGACCGGCCAGGCGGCGGCAGCGTCTTTTCCTTCCTCTTCCGCACACCGTAACGTGCGGCGCTCCGCCGCTGCCTGTAAGCCTGACGTAAGTCTGCCGCGCCAGACACGTGGCCATCCAGAGTTCAACGACCGGATTGGCCAGCCATGAGAATCGACTTCCTGACAGAACAGAGCCCGGCGCGCGCAGCGGCCGAGCAGCATATCCATGACGTCTACCGCGAGGTCTACGGCGCGCGGATCACCCGGTTCGCCCCGCGCCTCGTGACGGTCCAGGACCCCGCTGGCCGGATTCTCTGCGCCGCGGGCCTTCGCACCGCGCAGGACGGGTTCTTCTCCGACACCTATCTTGACGGCGGATTCGCAAGGTTGGTGCGCGATCCCAACGGACAGCCGGTCCCCCCCACGCAGATCATGGAAGTGGTCTCGCTCGCATCGAAAACCCCCTTCCCGGTTCTGGCGATGCTCGACGTGATGGTCGATTGGGGCCGCGCCCAGGGCATGACCTGCGGGGTCTTTACCGTCACCGCCCGGCTGCGCCGCCTGCTGGAGCGGACCGGCCTCGACTTTGCCAGGCTCGCCCCCGCCGACCCGTCCCGCGTTCCCGACCCGGAAAGCTGGGGGAGCTACTACGCGCACGATCCCTGGGTCTGCGCCTGCACGGACCGGGTGTTCTCACCCGTTGCGATCTCTCCGCGCACCCGCGCGGCGGGCCTGCATTGCGAGGCGTCGTGATGCGGATGGTGTTCAACGCCCTCACGCGCCACGCGAGCGAGACCCCCGACGCGACCGCGTTTCGCGACGATACCGGCGCCGTGACGTGGCATGACCTGTCAGGCCGCGTCGCCGGCCTTGCGCAGCGGCTCGAGGATGCGCCGCGGACGGTCGCCATCGCTGTTCCGGGCGGGATAGATTACGTGGTGGCCGATCTTGCCCTGACCCTCGCGGGCAAGCGGCAGGTGCCCCTCCCGTTCTTCTTCAGCCCCGGTCAGACAGACCATATCCTGCAAGAATGCGACGCCGGGGCGGTCATGACGACCGACAGCGCCGCCTTCGCCGGATCGCCCTTGCAGGTCATCTCGCCGCAGGCCGCGCCCGCCGGGCCGCTGCCTGCCTATCCCGGCGGGGCCGAGCGGATCATCTACACCTCCGGTTCCTCCGGCCGCCCCAAGGGCGTTATCATGGGCGATCGCCAACTCGGCGCCTCGCTCGCGGCGCTGAGCGACGTGATCGGCGCGGGACCGCGGGACCGCCACCTGTCCGTTCTGCCGCTTCCACAACTGCTGGAACAGATTTGCGGGATATTCCTTCCCATCCTCGCCGGCGCGGAATGCGTGATGCGATTCGACGCCACCCGCGCGCTTCTGGGTGGCCCGATCGAGGGGTTGATCCGCGCGATGGACCAATGCCAGCCCACGACCAGCCTGCTCGCGCCGGGCATCCTGGGCCGGTGGGTGGCCGCGGTCGAACACGCGGGCGCGCCCGTTCCGTCCAGCCTGCGTTTCGTCGCCGTCGGCGGCGCGGCGTCGCCGCCCGCTCTCATCCGCGCCGCCGAGGCGGCGGGCATCCCGGTGCACGAGGGGTACGGGCTGTCGGAATGCTGCTCGGTGGTCGCCATGAACCGCCCGGGCCACAACGTGCCGGGGACGGTCGGCCCGGTTCTGGCGTGCTCCGACGTGCGGATCGTCGATGGCGAAATCACCGTGGCCGGGCCAACCGTCATGGCGCGCTACCTCGGCGGCGCACCGGCACCCGCACGCTGGCATACCGGCGATCTCGGGCGCATCGAAGATGGCCGGCTGGTGGTCGAGGGGCGCAAGGATGCCCTGCTGGTGACGCCCACCGGGCGCAACATCTCGCCCGAATGGGTCGAGGCGCGGATAAATGCCGACCCGCGCGTCCTGAGCTCCGCGCTCTGTCTTCGACAGCCCGATGGCGTGCTGGTGCTGATCGTCGTGTTGGCCGCCCCCATGACCGCGCAAGAGATCGCCGCGCGGCTCCGGGATTTGCCTGACTATGCCCGCCCCGACGCCGTGATCTTCACCGACCCGTCGGAACCAGGGCTTCTCTTCCCCGCCGGCACCCCGGATCGCCGCGTTGCCGCCGCCCTTGTCAACGGCAGGGCGGCAGAGCCCCTGCCAAATCCCCTTCACACCGAAAGACTTGCCTCATGACACATGCCAGGACCGCCCTCATCACCGGCGCCGGGTCCGGCATCGGCCGTGCGCTCGCTATCGAGGCCGGCCGACGCGGATATACCCCGATCCTCGTTGGCCGCACCAAGGCCAGCCTTGTGGAAACGCAGGGCCTTGTCCCCGACGTGCAGGCCCGGATCGTCGTTGCCGATGTCACGACCGCCGAAGGCCGCCGCGCCATCGCCGGGGCAGCGGGGCACCGGCTCGACGTGCTGATCAACAACGCCGGCACCCTGAGCGTCGGCCACCTGCGCGATATTGACGATGCCGCGCTGGAACAGATGTGCGCCACCAACCTCGTGGCCCCGATGGCCATCACCCGCGACCTGTTGCCCGCGCTCAGGCAGGCGCAGGGCCGCGTTGCCAACATCGGCTCGGTCTTTGGCGATATCGCCTACCCGTTCTTCGCCGCCTATTCCGCCACAAAATTCGGCCTGCGCGGCTTTTCCGACGCGCTGCGGCGCGAGCTTTCGGGCTCGGGGGTGGGCGTCACCTACATCGCGCCGCGGGCCACCCGAACCGCCGCCGAGGCCGAGTTCGCGGCGTTGGTTGAACCGCTCGCCATGACCCTCGACAGCGCCGAGCGGGTCGCCGCCGAAGCCTGGGCCGCCATAAAGGCGGGCCGCCGCGAGAGTTTCCCGCGCGGCAAGGAACGGCTCTTCGTCAAGGTTCAGCGCCTGTTCCCCTCGCTCGTCGACAGATCGGTCGGTGCTCAGGCTCGTGACCGCCGCACGCTCAGGGCGTTGGAGCCCGTAAGCAAGGCGTAAGCCCGCGCCGCTAACCACCCGACAGGACACCAACAAAGGATACCGGGAATGCACTACAACGTGATCCGCGCAGCAGAAACGGGCGCAACCGACATCACCCATGAGGTCATCGCGCAAACCCGCGCCTGCCTGGAGACCGACGGCTGGGCGCTGCTGCGTGGCTTCAAGTCGGACATGAACGGCTTCAGCGACCTGACCGCGCAACTCTGCACCACGATCACCTTCGATCCGGCGCGCGAGTATTCAGAGAAAAACACCCAGAAGGTCGATGCCGGCCTCGGCCCGATCGGCCTGCATATCGAGAACGGCAACACGCCCATTTGCCCCGATATCGTCGCCTTCTACTGCACGCGCGCCGCCTTCGAGGGATCGCAAACCACGATCTGCGACGGACGGGCGGTGTTCGACAAGTTCGACCCCGGCCAAAAGGCGCGCTGGAGCCAGAAGATGAAGGTCAAGCGCAACCTCCCCGAAGATCTCTGGAAGCGCTACCTCGCCAACGAACACCCCGCCATCAGCCACCCCGACGAGGTGACCGAGGACCATATCATCCAGTTCAAGGCCGCCATACCGGGGCAGGATTTCGCGCTGCGCGACGACGGCTCGATCGACTACGAACTGACGGTCTCGCCGGTCAGGCCCTCGTCCCTGACCAACGGGCAGGCGTTCGCCAACGCCATCCTCGGCCCCTCGCACAATTACGAAAAACCGGAATACACGCTGGAGGACGGCTCGACCGTGTCGCCGGTCGAGATCGAGGCCCTGCGCGAGCTTGCCGAAAGCTGCACGGTAGAGATCAACTGGCAGGACGGTGACATCGCGGTGATCGACAACACCCGCGTCATGCACGGCCGCCGTGCCATCAAGGATGCCGACCGGCAGCTCTTCATCGGGATGGGCCGCGTCTGAAATCCGGCGGCGGGTTCATTCGGGCGGGTCTGATCGGCTTTTGGGCGGTCCGTATTCGCCAGCACGAAGCCCCCGGTCCCGCCGAATGGCGGGACTGGCCCCAGAGACGCAAACGAGCGCCTCGAACCGTGCGGTTCGTGCGCTGAACCTACAGGTTCGGGGTTACTCGACCTGCCGTCCGGGCACCACGCTGAACGGTTCCAGCCGGTCGCCGTTGATCCAGGCGTGCTTGCCATCCTCGGTGCGCGCCAGCGCATAGGGCGTCCACCCCGTGCTGCGCCACCAGCTCTCGTATTCGTCGGTTTCGGGGTTGGTACGCCACCGCCCCTCGTCCGCGCGCCCGTCCTCGGGCACATAAAGCGTGGTGCCGTCCGGCCCGTAATACTGCCGGTAGGGCGTGCCCGACCAGGTGCCGACAATGGTGTTGCCGCTGAGCAACGCCTCGATCTCCGGGGCTGTCAGTTTTTCCTGTACGGTCTGCGCCATCGCTGTCCCGAGGGCGGGAAGAGACAGAAGCAAGCCCATGAAAACACGACGTTTCATACTGAAATCTCCCTCTTGCGAGGGATTAGTATGGCAGAAAATTCCGATCAGTGCGACCCGTGCGCGCGAGAACGCGGCGTCATGCGGGGGCAATCAGGATGGCGCGGAAATCGTTGACGTTGGTCAGCGTCGGGCCCGTGATCACCTGATCGCCGAGCGCGGCAAAGAATCCATGCGCATCGTTTCGCGCCAACGCCGCCTCGGCATCGACGCCCGCCGCTTGGGCGCGCGCCAGCGTTTCGGGTCCGATGGTCGCCCCCGCCACCTCGGCGGCCCCGTCCACCCCATCGGTATCGCAGGCAATCGCATGGATCCCCGCCGCCCCCTTCAGCGCCACCGCCAGCGCCAGCGCATATTCCGCGTTCGGCCCTCCCACCCCGTCACCCCGCCGCGTAACCGTGAGTTCGCCCCCCGA
>JADQCC010000214.1 GCA_016278295.1 Roseovarius sp.
CGCCGCGACCGCGCAGGCCGAGGTGGACGCGCCGGGCGCGGCGACGCGGCTGCTCGCGCTGGCCGACCGGCCCGACGTGCCCGCCATCTACCGCCGCATCGCGACGCTCAAGGCGGTGGCGCTGCCCGATGCGGGGCTCTCGGCCGAGGCGCGCCGCGCGCGGCTCGCGCCACTGACCGACGCACCGGGTCTCGTCCGGCTGCTGGCCGAGGAACAACTCGCCCTGATCGACATCGAGACCGGCGCCCGCGCCGACGCGCTCGACCGGCTGAAGACGCTGGCCGTGGACGCCCAGGCGACACAGGCCTTGCGCCGCCGCGTGGCACAGGTGATTGTGGCGCTGGGCGAGGACGTGCCCGAGATACCGGGCGCGCCCGGACAGGCCGGGATCGGACAATGACCGGGGGGCCGGGTATGACGCGACAGATGGGGGCGGGCGTGGTGACGGCGAAATCGGTTCTTCTCGCGATGGTGGCGACCGTCGTTCTTGCAGGTTGCGAAAAGAGAGAGCCGATCCTGCCCGGCGAGCGCGAAAACATCCGCGAGGTGCTCCAGAGCGAGGCGCGGCGCGCTCAGGCAGAGGAGACCCCGGTCAACCGCGCGGCCCCGATCTCGCTGCCCGCGGTGGTGACCAATGCCGCCTGGCCGCAGCGCCCGGGCACGCCCGCCACCCGCACCGCGCATCCCGCGCTCTCGGCGTCTCCCGCGCTGGCGTGGTCGGTGGGCATCGGCGCGGGCGAAGGCCGCCGGGTGCGCATCACCGCGGATCCCGTGGTGGCGGCGGGCCGCGTCTTTACCCTCGACGCGCAGACCCGCGTCTCGGCGGTCTCGACGGCGGGCGAAACGCTGTGGGCGACCGACCTCACCCCGCCCAATGACAGCCCCGACAACGCCAGCGGCGGCGGGCTGGCCTATGGCGAGGGGCGGCTCTTCGTCACCTCGGCCTTCGGCTCCGTCACCGCGCTCGACCCCGAGACCGGGGCGGTGCTCTGGCAGCAGGATATCGACGCGCCGACCACCACGGCACCCGCGGTCTACGAGGGGCTGGTCTATGTCGTGGCGGGCGACGAGGTGGCCTGGGTGCTCGATGCCGGGACGGGGCGCGTGCGCTGGCAGGTCTCGGGCACGCCCGACATCCACAATGTCCTCGGCGGCCCCGCCCCGGCGATCACCGGGAAATACGCCGTCTTCGCCTTCGGCGCGGGCGAGGTGCAGGGCACCTTCCGCAAGGGCGGGCTGCGGCTCTGGGACGCGCAGATCGCGGGCGAGCGCACCGGCGTGGCAAGCGCGCGTGTGCGCGACGTCACCGGCGATCCGCTGGTGGTGGGCGACCGCGTCTACGTGGGCACCCATTCCGGCCGCATGGTGGCGCTCAGCCTCGGCAGCGGCAAGCGCCTCTGGACGGCGAACGAGGGCCCGCTCAACCCGATCTGGCCCGCGGGCGAATCGCTGTTCCTGGTGAGCGACCGAAACGAGCTGGTGCGCCTCTCGACCGAGGATGGCAGCCGTATCTGGGGCCAGCCTTTGCCGCTCTTCACCGCGCGCAAGCCCAAGCGGCAGGCGGGCATCGTCGGCCATTACGGGCCGGTGCTGGCAGGCGGGCAGCTCGTGGTCGCATCCGCCGACGAGAGGCTGCGCTTCTTCGATCCGGTGTCGGGGCGACTCACCCGCGCGATCGCGCTTCCCGGTGGCGCGGCGAGCAACCCCGTGGTCGCGGGCGGCACCCTCTATGTCGTGTCCAAGAAGGGTCAGCTTCTGGCTTTCCGTTGACGCCCCGATCCTGTATCACGCACGCTTGATCGACAGCGGAGCCGCGTCATGTCCTTTACCCTCGCCATCGTGGGTCGCCCCAATGTGGGCAAATCCACGCTGTTCAACCGCCTTGTCGGCAAGCGCCTCGCGCTGGTCGATGACACGCCCGGCGTGACGCGCGACCTGCGCGAGGGGGCGGCGCGGCTGGGCGACCTGCGCTTTACCGTGATCGACACCGCCGGGCTCGAGGACGCCACCGACGACAGCCTCGAAGGACGGATGCGGCGGCTGACCGAGCGCGCGGTCGAGATGGCCGATGTCTGCCTGTTCGTGATCGACGCGCGCGCGGGCGTGACGCCGACCGACGAGATTTTTGCCGACATCCTGCGCAAACGCTCGGGCCATGTGATCCTCGCCGCCAACAAGGCCGAGGGCGCGGCCGCCGAGCCGGGCGTGTACGAGGCCTACGGGCTGGGCCTTGGCGATCCGGTACAGATTTCGGCCGAGCATGGCGAGGGGATGAACGAGCTTTACGCGCGGCTGATGCCGCTCTCGGACGGCTTCGACGCGCGGGCCGAGGCCGAGGCGCCCGAGACCGACGTGCCGCTCGACGAGGAAGCCGACCCCGACGACGAGACCGTGCCCGCCTATCTCGCGCCGACGCCCGAGCGCCCCTTGCAGGTGGCCGTGGTCGGCCGCCCCAATGCCGGGAAATCCACGCTCATCAACACCATCCTCGGCGAGGAGCGGCTGCTCACCGGCCCCGAGGCCGGGATCACCCGCGACGCGATCTCGCTCACGCTCGACTGGGACGGGCTGCCGGTGCGGCTCTTCGATACGGCGGGGATGCGCAAGAAGGCGCGGGTGCAGGACAAGCTGGAAAAACTGTCGGTCTCGGACGGGTTGCGCGCGGTGAAATTCGCCGAGGTGGTGGTCGTGCTTCTGGATGCCGCGATCCCCTTCGAGCAGCAGGATCTGCGCATCGCCGACCTGGCCGAGCGCGAGGGCCGCGCCGTGGTGGTGGCCGTCAACAAGTGGGATATCGAAGAGGACCGGCAGGGCAAGCTGCGCGAGTTGAAGGAGGCGTTCGACCGGCTCCTGCCGCAATTGCGCGGCGCGCCCCTGGTCACCGTCTCGGCGCGTACGGGCAAGGGGCTCGACCGGCTGCGCGGCGCGGTGCAAAAGGCCCACGAGGTCTGGAACCGTCGCATCCCCACCGCGCAGCTCAACCGCTGGCTGGCGGGCATGGTCGAGCAACACCCGCCCCCCGCGCCGGGCGGCCGCCGCATCAAGCTGCGCTACATGACCCAGGCCAAGACCCGGCCGCCGGGCTTCGTGGTGATGTGCTCGCATCCCGACAAGATGCCCGAGAGCTACCGCCGCTACCTCGTCGGCGGCCTGCGTACCGATTTCGACATGCCGGGCACGCCGATCCGCCTGCACCTGCGCAGCCAGTCCGACAAGAACCCCTACAAGGCCCGGAAAAAGCCGGGCCCGTCGCGGCTGCGCAAACACCTGTAGGGCCGACGGTGGGCGGGGGCGGTTCTGGCCTGTAGCGGTCATTGGAGAGAGCCGCGCGAGGGCCCGACCGCGGGTGGGCG
>JADQCC010000295.1 GCA_016278295.1 Roseovarius sp.
CCTCGACAACCTTGCCACGCACCGCAACGTCGAGGCGGCAGAGGTGCTGCGGCAGGCCGGATGCCGGTTCCTCTACCTGCCGCCGTGCTCCCCGGAGCTGAACCCCATCGCGCAGGCCTTCTCGAAACTCAAGGCGCACCCGCGCAGGATCGGCGCCAGAACCTTTACCGACCTCTTCGAAGCTCTCGGGGACATCTGCGATATGTTCTCACCACAGGAGTGCCGGAACTACTTCAAGGCTGCTGGCTATGTCGCAGATTAAACCGAAAGGCTTTAGACCCTTTAGCGCGGTCTCCCGGCACCGCTCTGGCGCTCGGCGATCACGTTGGACGGATCGCCGAACGCATTGAAGCCTTGGAACGGCTACTTCTTCCTGGTCTCACCGATATTGAGCGGTGCCTTGCCCTTGATGGAATCCGCTGTTGCCAGGACCTTTTCCTTGGCCTTCTTCGGTTTCTTGGCTTCCCGGTTGCCGCGTTGCTTGTCGCCCTTTGACATTTTCGTATCTCCTTGGATGGATGGTTTTCAGTTATTTCGATCAACTTGCAGTTCTTCGGCTGACCCGGTTGGCGGCGTGAATGGCGACTTTCCGGATCGGCGGATCATTCGTCTACATCATGCCGCCCATGTCTTCCATGTCGGACATGTCGCGGCCTGCGTTGGATCGTTGCGGTTTCTCGGCGATCATCGCTTCGGTCGTGATCAGCAGTCCCGCAATCGAGGCCGCGTTTCCCAACGCGACGCGCACGACCTTGCTCGGATCGATGATACCGGCCTTCAGCATGTCTCCGTAGGTTTCCGTCTGCGCGTCGAAGCCAAAGCCGGGACTCGCGTTCTCTGCGACCTTACCGACAACGACCGATCCGTCGACGCCGGCATTCTCGGCGATCTGGCGCAGCGGTGCCTGGACCGCGCGAGCGACGATCCTGATGCCGACAGTCTCATCGGCATTCGCACCCTTGAGATCGGCCAGGATCTTGCCGCCTTGCACAAGGGCCACGCCCCCACCCGGCACGATACCCTCCTGAACCGCCGCACGGGTGGCGTTGAGCGCATCATCAACCCGGTCCTTACGCTCCTTGACCTCGGTCTCCGTGGCACCCCCGACCTTTATCACGGCGATGCCGCCGGACAGCTTTGCCAGCCGTTCCTGCAGCTTCTCCTTGTCGTAGTCCGAAGTCGTGTCTTCGATCTGGGCACGTATCTGGGTGACACGCGACGCGATCGCATCCTTGTCGCCCGCACCATCGATGACAGTTGTGTCATCCTTGGTGATCGTCACTTTTCGCGCAGACCCGAGCATGTCCATGGTGACCGTCTCCAGCTTGATACCGATATCCGGGGAGATCACCTGTCCGCCCGTCAGGACGGCCAGGTCCTCCAGCATCGCCTTGCGGCGATCGCCGAAGCCGGGGGCCTTGACCGCCGCGACCTTCAGGCCGCCGCGCAGCTTGTTGACCACCAAGGTGGCCAGCGCTTCGCCCTCGATGTCCTCGGCAATGATCAGAAGCGGCTTGTCGGCCTGGATCACCGCCTCGAGCAGGGGCACCATCTGTTGCAGCGACGACAGCTTCTTTTCATGAAGCAAGATGACGCAATCCTCGAGTTCCACGCTCATCTTCTGCACGTTGGTGATAAAATATGGGCTCAGATAGCCGCGGTCAAACTGCATGCCCTCGACCACCTCGGTCTCGGTCTCGAGGCCCTTGTTCTCCTCGACGGTGATCACGCCTTCGTTGCCGACCATTGCCATCGCATCGGCGATCTGTCGACCGATCGCGGTCTCGCCGTTGGCAGAGATGGCGCCGACCTTGGCGATCTCGTCACTGTCGCCCACGGGGCGCGACATCGCGCGGATCTCCGCGATGACGGCATCGACGGCCTTGTCGATGCCGCGCTTGATATCCATCGGGTTCATGCCGGCGGCAACCGCCTTCATGCCTTCCTTGACGATCGCATGCGCCAGAACCGTGGCGGTCGTGGTCCCGTCACCGGCTTCGTCATTGGTGCGGCTCGCGACTTCCTTCACCATCTGCGCGCCCATGTTCTCGAAGTGGTCGAAAAGCTCGATTTCGCGGGCGACGGTCACGCCGTCCTTGGTGATGCGCGGCGCGCCGTAGGACTTGTCGAGAATGACATTGCGCCCCTTGGGGCCGAGGGTGATCCGGACCGCTTTGGTGAGTGTATCCACACCTTTCAGCATGCGGTTGCGTGCGTCGGTGCTGAATTTGACATCCTTGGAAGACATGTCGGTCGCTCCTGATAGGGGGTTTCGGCGTAGGCGTCGGGCTCAGGCCATGATGCCGAGAATGTCGCTCTCCTTCATGATCAGGAGGTCTTCGCCGTCGAGACGGATATCGGAGCCGGACCACTTGCCGAACAGGATCCTGTCGCCGGACTTGACCTGCATGCCGATAAGATCGCCATTTTCAGCCCTTTCCCCAGCGCCGACGGAAATGACATCGCCTTCCTGTGGCTTTTCCTTTGCGGTCTCCGGAATGATGAGACCGCCAACGGTTTTTTCATCGCCTTCGATGCGGCGGACGAGAACTTGGTCATGCAGGGGTGTGAACGGCACGGAAACGCTCCTTATTCGGATTTCCAGGGGAGCATGGCGATGTTCGGAAGCGCTTTGGCACTCGCCATACTGGAGCGCCAACAGTATGGAGATGATGCGTCACCGGGGATTCGGCAATAGGGCACCTCGAAATATTGCTCCGCCTCCAGCGTCGCGGTTTCATTGAGGCGATTGACCGACAGCGATCATGCAAAGAATCGGTGGAATTGCCTTCGCTCCGAGGAAAGCAATCCAGCGGTCAGCGGCAGCGCAGCATCACGCCTTTTCGGGAAAAAGCCATCCCGAGATCGGTATGAGCGCACGGCTCACGATCGGGACCAGCACCAAGCCGGCGGTCAATCCGATGATACCATCCAGCCCCGCGGTGCCCCCCCATGTCACGAAGCCTCTGGCAGAACCCAAGGTTTCCGCTGCCGGTTTCGCTGCCTGCTTGATCTGCTCGTAGGGCAGATGCCAGCCGAGGTCGTGCAGCCCGTGCACGAGGATGCTGCCACCGACCCAGAGCATGGCAACTGTGCCCACCGTGGCGATGAACACCATGACACCGGGCATTGACCCGGCGATCCCGCGCCCAACCACCCGAGGTCACGGCGGTGCGTTCTTTCGCGCTGAGGAGAAGCCCGAGATCATCGGCCTTCACAAGCAAGGCGACTGTCCCGTAAACCAAAACGGTGATCCCGATGGCGACCTTGACGACGCTTATGGTAGCGCCATGTCTTCATCCGTGAGTGCGGCCGCAAGCCGCTTCGCATGGGCCG
>JADQCC010000241.1 GCA_016278295.1 Roseovarius sp.
CGCGCATCGACGGGCCGCGGCGCGGCGATCCCACGGTGGTTCTGCCGCGCTTTATTGCAATCAAATCCGCAAAAGGCCCGAGCGACGCGCAGATGGCAGCCAAATCGCCGGGCCGTGGGGGCGGCCCAGCGATGCGCGGCGGCGTGCAAGCACGCCTTTGTTCCGCGCGGGGTGGTGGCGAATGGCGGGAACAGGCCCATGTCCGCCCTGCCTCTGAAACGCAAAAGGCCCCGGGGGTGCCCCGGAGCCTTTGCATGTCTCGTGTCAGCCGGGGATCAGTGCGCCGGCTGCTTGTCCCAGTCCTCGCGCTTGGGCAGCGTTTCGAACGTATGCTCCGGCGGCGGGCAGGGCAGGGTCCATTCCAGCGTGTCGGCGTATTCGTTCCACGGGTTGGTTCCGGTCACCCGGGCGCCGCGGAACAGCGCGTAGAACACCACGCCAAAGAAGAACACGAAGCTGGCAAACGAGATGAACGCGCCCACCGAGGACCACCAGTTCCAGTAGGCGAACGCCTCGGGGTAGTCGATATAGCGGCGCGGCATGCCCTGACGACCCAGGAAGTGCTGCGGGAAGAAGGTCAGGTTGGAGCCGATGAACATCGCGGTGAAGTGCAGCTTGCCCATCCATTCGGGGATCATGCGGCCGGTCATCTTGGGGAAGTAGAAGTAGATGCCGGCGAAGATCGCGAACACCGCGCCGAGGCTCATCACGTAGTGGAAATGCGCCACCACGTAATAGGTGTCGTGATAGGCGCGGTCCACCGCCGCCTGGCTGAGCACGATGCCGGTGACGCCGCCCACCGTGAACAGGAACAGGAAGCCGAACGCCCAGAGCATCGGTGTCTTGAATTCCACCGAGCCGCCCCACATGGTGGCGATCCAGCTGAACACCTTGACCCCTGTCGGCACCGCGATCACCATCGTGGCGAGCATGAAATAGCTCTGCTGTGTCAGCGACATGCCCACCGTGTACATGTGGTGCGCCCAGACCACGAAGCCGAGGACGCCGATGGCGATCAGCGCCCAGACCATCGGCAGGTAGCCGAACACCGGCTTGCGCGAGAAGGTGGCGATCACGTGGCTGATGATGCCGAAGCCGGGCAGGATGATGATATAGACCTCGGGGTGGCCGAAGAACCACAGGATGTGCTGATAGAGGATCGGGTCGCCGCCGCCCGCCGGGTCGAAGAAGGTGGTGCCGAAATTGCGGTCGGTGAGCAGCATGGTGATGGCGCCCGCCAGCACCGGCAGCGACAAGAGGATCAGCCACGCGGTGACGAAGATCGACCACGAAAAGAGCGGCACCTTGAACAGGGTCATGCCCGGGGCGCGCATGTTGAGGAAGGTGGTGATCATGTTGATCGCGCCGAGGATCGAGGAGGCCCCCGAGACGTGGACCGCGAAGATCGCGAGGTCCATCGACATGCCGGATTCCCTGACCGAGAGCGGCGGGTACAGCACCCAGCCCACGCCCGAGCCGAGCTGGCCGTTGCCGCCCGGCGCCAGCAGCGAGGCGACGCCCAGCGAGGTGCCCGCGACGTAGAGCCAGAAGCTGAGGTTGTTCATCCGCGGGAACGCCATGTCCGGCGCGCCGATCTGTAGCGGCATGAAGTAGTTGCCGAAGCCGCCGAACAGCGCCGGGATCACCACGAAGAACATCATCAGCACGCCGTGATAGGTGATCAACACGTTCCACAGGTGGCCGTTGGGCGTGCAGCTCGCGGTATCGGAGGCGATGAAGCGCGCGCCTTCGAGGCACATGTACTGCACGCCCGGTTCCATCAGTTCCATCCGCATGTAGACGGTGAACAGCACCGAGATCAGCCCGACCCCGGCCGAGGTGACCAGGTAGAGGATGCCGATATCCTTGTGGTTGGTGGACATGAACCAGCGGGTGAAGAAGCCGCGCTGGTCCTCGTGCTCGTGGCCGTGAATGGCTGCGTCTGCCATTGGGTGCCTCCTGTTGACAATACCGCAGGGGACGCGGGCCCTCGCCTCACGTCTCCGTTATCGTCTTGGTTCTAGAGCGTCGGGCGCGGGCGGGCAATGTGCGAATTTGATGCAGATCAAAGAATCTTGTCGCACCCCCCCCGGGGGGATGGCGGGTCAGCCGAAGAGCCGCGAGAGGCGCGCGGTCTCTTCCGTCAGGCCGTAGGGCGGGTTGACCACGAAGAGGCCCGAGCCGGTCATGCGGTGGCCCTCGCGGACCGGCAGAAAGCGGATTTCGTGGCGCAGGCCGCCCGGAAAGGCGGCGCAGAGCGCGGTGAGCATCGGGCCATGCGCGGCGGCGGCGAGAATCGGATACCACAGCACCAGGATGCCCACGTTCCAGGCCCGCGCGATCCGGGCGAAGTGGCGGGGAATGTTGTCGTAATCGGGTTTTACCTCGTAGCTTGGATCGCACAGCAGCAGCCCCCGCCGCGGCGTCGGGGGGCACAGCGCGTGGGCCATCGCGAAGCCGTCCTCGCGGCGGATGCGGGCGTTGCGGGGGGCAAGTGCGGCGCTGAGGCGCGCGTGCTCGCCGGGGTGCAGTTCGGCGAGGTGCAGGGCGTCGCCGGGCCGGAGCGAGAGCGCGGCGAGAAGCGGCGAGCCGGGATAGGCCGAGGCGCCGTGCAGCGCCCGCGTCTCGTGCAGGCGCAGGCGGTAGGGGTGATCGGCGGGCAGCGCGGATTCCAGCCGCCTGATGCCCTGCGCCGCCTCGCCGGTGCGCTGCGCCGCGGGGTCGGCGAGGTCGTAGAGACCGCGCCCGGCATGGGTCTCGATATAGGTGAGCGGCTTGTCCTTGCGGGTGAGGTAGGCAAGCATCCACGCCAGCGCGGCGTGCTTGTGGACATCCGCCGGATTGCCCGCGTGGTAATGATGCTGGTAGCTGAGCATGAGGGCAGGTAGCAGGCGGCGCGCGGTTGGGGAAGGGGCCGCGGGTGCATGTGTCCGGGGTGTTGGCCTTGGGCTCCCGGTCTGTTCTTGCCCCTGGCGCGGAATCGAGGGCGCAGCCCGCCGCGCCATCGCCAGGCCGCCCCCCGGACTGGCGATTTGTCTAAGCTCGCGCACCGATTACAGGTTTTTCGGATTCGGCGGGCATAAAGCGCCCTGAAAAGCCGTCGGATCGCCAGCCCGCGGCCTGGCGATGGCGCGGCTCACGGCAATGTCCGCTACAGGCCAAAACATCCAGCCGCGCCGGCCAGTCCCGTGACGCCCGCAATCGCCTTGTTCGGGGAGGTCGCCGGGTCAAGCCCGAGGATGACGGGGCTACCGGGAGAGCACGAACATGGCGGGCGAAGCGGGCGGATGTGAAAAGGCCGCGCGGGGCCCGCGCGGCGTGTTGTGTTC
>JADQCC010000281.1:0-24603 GCA_016278295.1 Roseovarius sp.
GGCAAGGAGGAAAAGCTCGACCGCACCGACGACCCGGTGCGCATGTACCTGCGCGAGATGGGTTCGGTCGAGCTTTTGAGTCGCGAAGGCGAGATTGCCATCGCCAAGCGCATCGAGGCGGGACGCAACACGATGATCGCGGGCCTGTGCGAGAGCCCGCTGACATTCCAGGCGATCACCATCTGGCGCGACGAGCTTCTGGGGGAGGACATCCTGCTGCGGGACGTGATCGACCTGGAGACCACGTTCGGCAACCAGCCCGGCGAGGAGGGCGAGGAGCCCGTGGTCGCCGCCAACGTGCCCACCCCGCCGGGGCAGGAGACGCGCGACGACAAGGGGACGCGCGAGGACAATGGCGAGGAGCTCGACGCCGACGGCAACCCGATCCAGGGTGCCGAGGACGACGAGGAGGAGGACGAGCAGGCCAACATGAGCCTCGCCGCGATGGAGGCCGCGCTCAAGCCGCGGGTGCTTGAGACGCTCGACCGCATCGCCGAGGATTTCACGCAACTGAGCGAGATGCAGGACAACCGCATCTCTGCCACGCTCAACGAGGACAGCTCTTTTTCCGAGGCGCAGGAGGCGAAATACCAGAAGCTGCGCGCCGAGATCGTCGAGCTGGTCAACTCGCTTCACCTGCACAACAACCGCATCGAGGCGCTGATCGACCAGCTTTACGGTATCAACCGCCGGATCATGCAGATCGACGGCGCGATGGTGAAGCTGGCCGACCAGGCGCGCATCAACCGCCGCGAGTTCATCGAGGAATACCGCGGCCGCGAGCTTGACCCCGCGTGGCTTGAGGACATGGCGCAAAAGCCCGGGCGCGGCTGGCAGATGTTCATCGAGCGGTTTGCCGACACGGTGACAGAGCAGCGCGCCGACATGGCGCAGGTGGGTCAGTATGTGGGTCTCGACATCAGCGAGTTTCGCCGCATCGTCGGGCAGGTCCAGAAGGGCGAGAAAGAGGCCCGTCAGGCCAAGAAGGAGATGGTCGAGGCCAACCTGCGGCTGGTGATCTCGATCGCCAAGAAATACACCAACCGCGGGCTGCAATTCCTCGATCTCATCCAGGAGGGCAATATCGGCCTGATGAAGGCGGTGGACAAGTTCGAGTATCGCCGCGGCTACAAGTTCTCGACCTACGCGACGTGGTGGATCCGGCAGGCGATCACCCGCAGCATCGCCGACCAGGCGCGCACCATCCGCATCCCCGTGCACATGATCGAGACGATCAACAAGCTGGTGCGCACGGGGCGCCAGATGCTCCACGAGATCGGGCGCGAGCCGACGCCGGAGGAGCTGGCCGAAAAGTTGCAGATGCCGCTGGAAAAGGTTCGCAAGGTGATGAAGATCGCCAAGGAGCCGATTTCCCTCGAGACGCCGATCGGCGACGAGGAGGACAGCCAGCTCGGCGATTTCATCGAGGACAAGAACGTGATCTTGCCGCTGGATTCGGCGATTCAGGACAACCTGCGCGAGACGACGACGCGGGTGCTGGCCTCGCTTACCCCGCGCGAGGAGCGGGTGTTGCGGATGCGCTTTGGCATCGGGATGAACACCGATCACACGCTGGAAGAGGTGGGCCAGCAGTTCAGCGTGACGCGCGAGCGGATCCGGCAGATCGAGGCCAAGGCGCTGCGGAAGCTGAAGCATCCGTCGCGGTCGAGAAAACTGCGGAGTTTCCTGGACCAGTGAATACGCGCAAGCCGCGACGGTGGCCCGCACCGGCGCGTTTCCGCGAGATGTTTCGCCGTCATGTGCGACCGGCGCCAACCCTGCGCGCGCCGCAGCCTGTTCGCCGGTAACGGGGCCGGGGGTGGACCGGGTGGCGCGTGTCGGACGGTGACGCCATTTGCATCGAGCGGTGTCCGGAGATCCAACTCCTGGCCGCCGGTCGATTCAAGGCAGACGATACGCCGCCTAGACCGATACCTTGGCGAGCAACGTCTCCCGGTCGGTCGCATTGCGCGGGGCATCGTGTATAACGCGGCCACGTTCAAGCGCGATGAAATGATCCCCCAGGCCGTAGGCAAAATCAAAGAATTGCTCGACCAGAACAATCGCCATGTCACCGCGGTCGCGCAGGTACGAGATCACTTCGCCGATCTGGGTGATGATGTTGGGCTGGATGCCCTCGGTCGGTTCATCGAGCAACAGCAGCCTGGGTCTGGTCACGAGCGCGCGGGCGATGGCAAGCTGCTGTTGCTGGCCACCCGACAGGTCGCCGCCGCGGCGGGACTTCATGTCGTTCAGGACGGGGAAAAGCTCGAATATCTCGTCCGCGACCCGCCGGTCGGCGCGGTCAAGGCAGGCATAGCCGGTCTCGAGGTTCTCGCGCACGGTCATCAGCGGAAAGATGTCGCGCCCCTGCGGGACGTATCCCACCCCCATCCGGGCCAGGACGTGCGCCGGGGCACCTGCGGGGACCGGGGCACCATCGAGGCGCACCTCGCCGCCCGAGCGGGGATGGGTGCCCGAAACGGCCTTGAGCAGGCTGGTCTTGCCCACGCCGTTGGTGCCCATGACGCAGGTGATCGCCCCGGCGCGCGCGGCGAGCGATACATCGAACAGGATCTGCGAATGCCCGTAGTGCAGCGTCAGGTTTTCAAGTGTCAGCATTGATCAGCGCCCGAGGTATACATCGATCACCCGCTCGTTTCTTGTGACGTGGTCCAGCGACCCCTCGGCCAGGACCGAGCCTTCGTTCAGCACGGTCACCTTGCAGTTCAGCCGCCGGACAAATTCCATGTCATGCTCCACCACCACCACGGCGCGGGTCTTGGCGGCCTCGACCAGCATGGCGGTGGTTTTCTCGCGCTCGGCAGGGGTCATGCCCGCCGCGGGTTCATCGACCAGCAACAGGCGCGGTTCCTGCGCCAGGAGCATGCCGATCTCCAGCCATTGCTTCTGACCGTGGCTTAGCTCGCTGGCCGGTCGCTTCAGGCAATCTTCCAGACCGGTCCGTGCGGCGATATCCTCGATCCGGGCGGCGGCCTCGACGGTCCCGCGGTAAAACAGCACATCGAGCGGGCCGCGCGGGTTCTTCAGGGCCAGGGCCAGGTTTTCGCGCACGGTTTGCGCCTCGAAAACGGTGGGTTTCTGGAATTTTCTCCCGATACCTTCGCGGGCGATGCGGCTTTCCGACAGGCCCAGCAGGGAAATCCCGGCCTCGCCCCAGCTGACGCGCCCTTCGTCGGGGCGGGTCTTGCCGGTGATGATGTCCATGAAGGTGGTCTTGCCCGCGCCGTTGGGGCCGATCACCGCGCGCAGCTCGGGTTCGCCGATCTGGAACGACAGGTTGTTGATCGCCTTGAACCCGTCAAACGAGACCGAAACGCCGGAGAGTTCGAGCAGGGTTTTCACTCGCGCCCCTCCTCCTGCCGCCAGGCCCCCTTGCCCGGCCCGTAATCGCCCACGCGCCACGGTACGCGGACACCGCCGAGGAGGTCGAACAGGCCGCCGATCCCCTTGGGAAAGAACAGTGTGACCGCGACGAAGCTGAGGCCCAGCAGGATCAGCCACCAGTCGGTCCACTGGATCGTGTAGAAACCGAGATCGACCGGCGGGGCGCCGCCGCCGGTGAACCAACTCGCCACAAGCGAGACGAAGGCCGCCCCGATCACCGCGCCGTAAAGCCGCCCGCGCCCGCCGATGGCGACCCAGACCGCCAGGTAGATCGAGGCGATGGGGGCAATCTCTGTAGGGTTGATGATGCCCGCCTGCGGATAATAGAGCGCGCCCGCGATGCCCGCGATGACCGCGGTGAGGGTGAAGACGAACAGCTTGTAGCTTTCCACGTGATAGCCGAGGAAGCGCACCCGCGCCTCGTCGTCACGGATGCCGCGGATCACGCTGCCCATCTTGCCCGACACGACCCAGGCCAGGAGGATGTAGCCCGCAGCCAGCGCCGCCGCCGAGGCCCAGAAGAAGGCCAGGGAGATCGTGGCCTGCGGGGTATCCTCGTAGCCGGGAATGTTCTGGAGGCCCGAAAGCCCGTTATTGCCCCGCAACCCGCTGTCGTTCTGGAAAAGGTAGAGCGACAGCGCCAGTGTCATCGCCTGCGTCAGGATCGACAGGTAAACACCGGTCACGCGGCTGCGAAAGGCCAGCCAGCCGAACACCAGCGCCAGCAGGCCAGGCACCAGCACGACCATGAGGAGCTGGAGCGCCAGGCTGTGGGAGAATGCCCAGATCGCGGGGAATTCGGATGCGCCCACCACGCCGAAGATCTGGTTGGCGATCGCCGTGCCGATCTCGGTCTCGGTGGGCGGTATGACGTTGCCGCTCAGGCTCTCGGCGACGAGCGCCCCGGTGCGGGCGTGCATCAGCCACATGCCGATGGCATAGCCACCGATGCCGAAGAACGCGAAATGCCCGAGGCTGAGGATGCCGCAATAGCCCCAGACCACGTCCATCGCGATGGCCACGAGGCAGAGGCAGAGGGTCTTGCCGAGGGTCTTGACGAACGAGGTCGACAGGCCCCCCACGCCTGCCGCCTCTGACAGGACCGTGACCAGCAGGGTGAAGAGGGCGAGGCACAGAATGAACCAGAGCACCGAGGGGTGCCGGGCGATAAAGGAGCGTCTCATGGCGCGCACCTGCCGGGGTCAAGAGAGGAATTGCGCCGCGCGATGCGCGGCACCCGGGGCGAGGGGGCGCTGCCCCCTCGCGCTCCCCAGGGGTATTTGAACCTAGAAGAAAACCGGGTCATGGCTCAGTCTCCCGCGGCGCGGCCCTTTAGGGCGACGATGCCCTTGGGCCGGAACTGAATGAAGAGGATGACGAAGAGCACCATGTAGGTTTGTGCCGCCAGCGTGTTGGACGGGTTGAACCACTCGATCCCCTTTTGCAGGAAGCCGATCAGCGTGGCACCCGCCAGCGTACCCCAGACATTGCCGACGCCGCCGACGACCACGGTCATGAAGCTTTGCACGATATAATCGGCCCCCATTTCCGACGTGACCTTGGCATACAGCCCGATGGCCACCCCTGCGATGCCCGCGATCCCCGAGCCAAGCCCAAAAGTCAGCATGTTGATGCGGTCGGGATTGATGCCCATCGACGCCGCCATGCGCGGGTTTTGCGTGACCGCGCGCACCTCGAGCCCCAGGCGGGTACGTTTCAGGATCACCAGGAGGAGTGTGAGGAACATCAGGGCCAGCAGGAAAATGGCGATGCGGATATGGCTGATCTGCACCACGTCGTTGACAACCCATGCCCCGTCGAGCCAGCCCGGCGATGTGAGGGGGCGTGCCTGCGTGCCGAAGATGTTCTTGGCCAGTTGCTGCAACATGATCGAGATGCCGAAGGTGGCCAACAGGGTCTCCAGCGGCCGGTGGTAGAGCCAGCGGATGACCAGCCGTTCCATCACCACCCCAGCCCCGAACGTGACGGCGAAGGCAAGCGGCAGGGCCACGATCAGGCTGATCGTGTAGTCGGGGATGAAGAGTTGCACCACATAGCCCGTGTAGGCGCCCATCATGATGAACTCGCCATGCGCCATGTTGATCACGCCCATCACCCCGAAGGTGATGGCAAGGCCGATGGCGGCGAGGAAATAGATCGAAGCGAGCGAGATTCCATCGAGCGTCAGGTCGGCAACCTGGCTGAAGGCGACGCGGGTTTCGATCTGGTCGAGGGCGGCGCGGGCGGCATCGGTGATGGTGCTGTCGGGTTCGGTGTAAACCTCGTAGAAGACATGGGTTTCCAGCGCGGCATCCACGGCGGCGACCGTAACGAGAGGCGCGGCCTTGCCTTCTGCCACCAGCGCGGCGTAGGCGCGTTCGCGCGCGGGTTGTGTATCAAGCCGGGCAACGGGAACCCCGCCCACCGCTCCGCCCTCTATATGCGCCTCCAGTCGGGCGCGCAGAATGTCGGCGCCGATCCGTTCCCGGGCCAGGCCCGCCGTGACCAATGCGGCATAGGCGGTGTCGCGATCGAGACCGTTGCCCGGTGTCAGGATGGTGGCGATGTTGGCCCCCTCGGGCAGCGTCGGCGCGACCTCGAAGTCCTTGGCGAGGATCTGGTTCAGGATCGCGCGGACCTCGATGCTCAGGGCGCCGGCCATGCCCTCGATGGCGCTGATGCGGTCGGCGGGATCGGAGGCGAAGCGCGCTTCCAGGAACGTCAGAAGCTGCTCCTTGCGTGCCTTGAGGTCAGGGTCCGTCTCGCCCTCGATCGAGGCCGCGAGCGGGACGATTTGCGAGCGGTCCAGGCCGTTCGCGATGGCGTTCACGGCGTCGCGCCGGAGAGCGATGTCGGGATCGGAGAGTTGAAATCGTACCAGCGCCTCGCCGATGAGCCGACGCACGCCGCCGTTGGGCTTTACCTGCGTGAGCGCATCGCCGGGAACAGTGTCGGCAACCCTGTCGCCGGTCGCGATGTCGTGAAGCGCCAGGAGGTTGCCGGATTTCCGGGTTGCGCGAAAGAACAGCCCGTCATCCGCGCGGACCCAGATATCCTTGGCCTGCCAGGCCTGAAGAAATGCGGCGGTGCCGGGCGGGTCAAGGGCAACCAGATCGTCTATCACCATGCCGATGGTCCGGCGCGAGGGGTCAGCGATGTCGGACCGGTGGGATTGCAGGAATGCTTGCAGGTCTTGCGCGACGGCACCAAGGGGCAGCCACAGCAGGGTCAGACACGCAAGGAGAGTGCGAAGCATGGCGGGAGCCTGTCATCAATTGGGGAAAGCGGCCGGGGGCGGGCTGCCCCCGGCACAAGGCGTGATCAGTAGTTCGAGGTCATCTGAACGCAGGTTGCGGTCTCGGTGTTGTACATGCCGCAACCGAGATCCTTCCAGTCCGACTTCAGCACGGCGGATTCGGGCAGGTAGTCCGTCCAGGCGTCGCCGGGCACCTCTGCGGTCTGGCTGACGATATCGAACTGTCCGTCCGCGGTGATCTCGCCGATCAGCACCGGCTTGGCCAGGTGATGGTTGGGCTGCAGCACGGCCGTGCCGCCGGTCAGGTTGGGGAATTCCTGCCCGTACATCGCGCTGCGCACGGCATCCACGTCGGTGGTGCCCGCCTCGGTCACGGCATTCACCCACATGTTGAAGCCGATGTAATGCGCCTCCATCGGGTCGTTGGTGACGCGATCCTCGCCCATCCGTGCCTTCCACGCGGCGATCCAGTCCTTGTTGGCGGGGGTATCGGCGGACTGGAAATAGTTCCATGCCGCGAGATGCCCCACGAGGTTTGACGTGTCGAGACCCGACAGCTCTTCTTCGCCCACCGAGAAGGCGATGACGGGGATGTCATCGGCGCTGACGCCGGCGGCGGCCAGTTCCTTGTAGAAACCGATATTGGCGTCGCCGTTGATGGTGCTGATCACACCCACCTGTTTGCCATCCGCGCCGAGGGCAATGACGTCGGACACGATGGTCGCCCAGTCGGATTGGCCGAAGGGGGTGTAGTTGACGAAGATGTCTTCGTCGGCGATGCCCTTGGACTTGAGATAGCTTTCGAGGATGTTGTTCGTGGTGCGCGGGTACACGTAGTCGGTGCCCAGAAGCGCGAATTTCTCGACGCCAAGTTCCTCGAGGAAATAGTCGGTTGCCGGGATTGCCTGCTGGTTCGGGGCGGCGCCGGTATAGAACACGTTTTTCGAGCTTTCCTCGCCCTCGTATTGCACCGGGTAGAACAGCAGGCCATTGAGCTCTTCGATCACCGGCAGCACTGATTTGCGGCTGACGCTGGTCCAGTTGCCAAAGATCACATCGACATCGTGCACCGTCAGCAGTTCGCGCGCCTTCTCGGCGAAGAGGGGCCAATCGCTGGCGGGATCGACCACCACCGGCTCGATCTGGCAGCCCAGAACGCCACCCTTTTCGTTCTGCTGGTCGATCAGCATCAGCATCGTGTCTTTGAGCGTGGTCTCGGAAATCGCCATCGTGCCGGAGAGCGAGTGCAGAACGCCCACCTTGACGGGACAATCCTGCGCTGCGGCGGGAAGCGCCAGCAGGCTCAGCGCGGTGGCGCCGATCAGGTTCTTTGGGTCAAGCTTCATTATTTTTCTCCACGCGGGGGGTGGCAGGCGCATTGCGAAAATCCACGCAAGGGCATAGCTTTAACCCCGCAACCGTTGTTGCAATCAGTGTGGCGGCCGTTTCGAGGTCCAAGTCAAATGGCCGTCACACGCCCCCAAAGCCCCACACCGGACTCCCGGTCAGGGCACAGGCTCTCGAAACATTCTGCATTGCCGCATGGCGATCAATACGGAGAGGCTGTTTTCCGGCGCGCCCCCCGTAATTGCCTAATCTATGTGCGGAAATGTCGGATGGCGCCGTAAAAATGGGCATTCGGGCGGATCGCCCGCTTTGCGAGGGCGGCATTCGTGGCGTCTGGGTCTCGGGCGTGCTGAAACCAGCGTGGGCGCGCAAGCCCTCGGAGTTGGAAATATCACCCATATGATGTCGCATATCGCCCAGCCTGCCGCGCCGCGCGCGCGAGGTCGTGTTGCGCTGTCCTCCAAGACGGTGGGCGGCCGCAGCGTGCTGGCGGGGCTGCGACAGTCCGGGGCATTCAAGGTGTTGTTCCCGCGCCCGCAGGAAACCTTGCAGGCGATCATCATCAATACCGCGGGCGGGGTGACAGGCGGCGATCGGTTCGCGCTTGATGCCTGCATTGCGGCAGGAACCCGCGTCAGCCTGACCACACAAGCCGCCGAGCGTGCCTATCGTGCACAACCGGGCGAGACCGGGCATATCCGGGCCACGGCCGCGGTGGGCGATGGGGCCTGTCTGCACTGGCTGCCGCAGGAACTCATCCTTTTCAACGGTTGTTCGATACATCGCCGCCTGCGGATCGACCTTGCCGGCACGGCGCGGCTCCTGATGGTCGAGCCGGTTGTGTTTGGCCGGACCGCGATGGGCGAAACCCTGACGGCCAGTCATTTCCGTGACCGGATCGACGTGACGCGCGCGGGCCAGCCGCTCTATCGCGATGCGCTGCACCTGCGCGGCGATATCGCCGCGAAACTGTCGCGTGTGGCCACGGCACAAGGGGCGGCGGCGGTGGCCAGCGCGCTCTATGTGGCGCCGGACGCGGCGGCGCATCTGGACCGGGTGCGCGCGTTTCTGGGCGATATGGGCGGTGCCAGCCTGCTGTGTCCCGATGTGCTGGCCCTGCGTCTGGTCGCCAGCGACAGCCATGTCCTGCGCCGGCACCTCCTGCCGGTGCTCGACCTGCTCAGCCAATCCACGCTTCCCGCCTCCTGGAGATTGTGACCGATGAACCTCAGCCCGCGTGAAAAAGACAAGCTATTGGTCGCCATGGCCGCCGAGGTGGCCCGCAAGCGCCTGTCGCGGGGTGTGCATCTGAATTATCCCGAGGCGATCGCGCTCATCACCGATGCGGTGGTCGAGGGCGCGCGCGACGGCCGCAGCGTGGCCGACATGATGGAAGCGGGCGCGCAGGTCATCACCCGCGATCAATGCATGGAGGGCGTGCCCGAGATGATCCACGAGGTGCAGGTCGAGGCGACATTTCCCGACGGCACCAAGCTTGTCACCGTCCACAACCCCATCCGCTGAAAGGATATATGCGATGCGTTACCTGTTGCCCCTTCTGGTTCTGCCCGACCTTGCCAGTGCCCATGCCGGGGCGCACCTGCATCCGCACGGCATCGACGCCCTGTGGTTGGTGGGGGTGGGCGCCCTCGCGCTCGCAGGCGGCTATTTCCTGGGGCGGGGCCGCAAATGATTCCCGGAGAGATTCTGCCCGCCCCCGGCACGATCACCCTCAACGAGGGCCGCGAGGCCATCGTGCTGATGGTGGCCAATACCGGCGATCGCCCGGTGCAGGTGGGCAGCCATTACCACTTTGCCGAGGCCAACAGCGCGCTCGGCTTCGACCGCGCCGCGGCGCGCGGGATGCGGCTCGATATCACCGCGGGCACCGCCGTTCGGTTCGAGCCGGGCCAGAGACGCGAGGTGCACCTGATCCCGATTTCGGGCGCGCGGCGAATCTTCGGGTTCAATCAAGACATCATGGGGCAGTTGTAATGCCGCGCGAGATTTCCCGAGCCTCATACGCCGCCATGTTCGGCCCCACCACGGGCGACCGGCTGCGTCTTGCCGATACCGACCTCATCATTGAGGTGGAACGTGACCTGACCGGGCCATATGGCGAGGAGGTCAAGTTCGGCGGTGGCAAGGTCATCCGCGACGGCATGGGGCAGTCCCAGGCCACCCGCGCGGCGGGGGCGGTGGATACTGTCATCACCAATGCGCTGATTGTCGATCATACTGGCATCTTCAAGGCCGATGTCGGCCTGAGGGGCGGGCGCATCGCGGCCATCGGCAAGGCGGGCAACCCCGATACGCAGCCGGGTGTGGAGATCGTCATCGGCCCCGGAACCGAGGTGATCGCGGGCGAGGGGCGCATCCTGACCGCGGGTGGCTTTGACAGCCATATCCATTTCATCTGCCCGCAGCAGATCGAGGATGCGCTGCATTCGGGCCTCACGACCATGCTGGGCGGCGGCACCGGCCCCGCGCATGGCACGCTGGCAACCACCTGCACCCCTGGGCCGTGGCATATCGGCCGGATGCTACAGGCCGCCGATGCCTTTCCGATGAACCTTGCCTTCGCGGGCAAGGGCAATGCTTCGTTGCCGCAGGCGCTGGAGGAACAGGTGAATGCCGGTGCCTGCGCGCTAAAGCTGCACGAGGATTGGGGGACCACGCCGGGCGCCATCGACTGCTGCCTGTCGGTGGCCGATGCCATGGACGTGCAGGTGATGATCCACACCGATACGCTGAACGAATCCGGGTTCGTCGAGAACACCGTTGCCGCGATGAAGGGCCGCACGATCCACGCCTTTCATACCGAGGGCGCGGGCGGCGGCCATGCGCCGGATATCATCAAGATTTGCGGCGAGGATCACGTTATCCCGTCCTCGACCAACCCCACGCGCCCCTTTACCGTCAACACGCTCGAAGAACATCTCGACATGCTGATGGTTTGCCATCATCTCGACAAGTCGATCCCCGAGGACGTGGCCTTTGCCGAGAGTCGCATCCGGCGCGAGACCATCGCCGCCGAGGACATCCTGCACGACATGGGCGCGTTTTCGATCATTGCCAGCGACAGTCAGGCCATGGGCCGCGTGGGCGAGGTGATCATCCGCACCTGGCAAACCGCCGACAAGATGAAGAAACAGCGCGGCGCCTTGCCCGAGGAGCAGGGCGACAACGACAATTTCCGGGTGCGCCGCTATATCGCGAAGTACACGATCAACCCCGCCATCGCGCACGGGATCGCCCATGAGATAGGCTCGGTCGAGGTCGGTAAGCGCGCCGACCTGGTGCTGTGGACCCCGGCATTCTTTGGCGTGAAGCCCGATATGATCCTGTTGGGCGGCACCATCGCCTGTGCCCAGATGGGTGATCCCAACGCATCCATTCCCACGCCGCAGCCGGTTTATACGCGCCCGATGTTCGGCGCCTATGGCCGGTCGGTCGAACGCGCGGCCGTGACCTTCGTTTCAGGGGCGGCGCAAGCGGCTGGTATTGGCGACGCGCTCGGGCTGGCCAAGGATACGCTGGCGGTCAGGAACACCCGCGAGATCGGCAAGAAGGATCTTGTCCTGAACAACGCCACGCCCCGGATCGAGGTGAACCCCGAAACCTACGAGGTGCGCGCCGACGGGGAATTGCTGACCTGTCAGCCCGCCAAGAGCCTGCCCATGACACAACGCTATTTCCTGTTCTGAGGCCCCCCATGACCAAACTGCCCATCGCCCAGACCCTGCACCGCAAAGGCCACTGGACCGGACCGGCCGATACCTGCACGCTGGACTACGATTCCCGGTTCCTGCGCCGCAAACGCCAGGTCACCGATACCGGCCGCGCCTTCGTGGTGGATCTGCCACAGACCACATCGCTCGATCACGGCGATGCGCTGGAAACGGAGGACGGCACGCGCATCATGATCCAGGCTGCGCCCGAGAACGTTTTGGTGGTGGTGGGTGAGAACCTCGCACGGATTGCATGGCATATCGGCAACCGGCACACGCCCTGCCAGATCGAGACGGACCGCCTCGTGATCCAGAACGACCCTGTGATCGCGCATATGCTGGGCCATCTTGGGGCGGCGCTGACCGAGACGACGTTGCCCTTTACACCTGAGGGCGGCGCCTATGGTCATGGCCGAACCCACGCGCATGAACACGGGGCCACCGCGCATGAGCATTGATCCCAGGCTGTTGATCCTCACGCAATGGCTGTCACCCGCCTACCCCACCGGGGCCTTCGCATGGTCGCATGGGCTGGAATCGGCGGTCGGGGCAGGGTGGGTACGCGATGCGCGGACATTGGAGGACTGGCTTGAGGATGTGCTGTGCGATGGCTCGGGCCGGTCCGACGCGGTGTTCATATCCCTGGCCTGCCACGCCACAGGCGAAGCCCTGACCGGTCTCGACCGGACGGCCCGCGCCTATGCCCCCTCGGCTGAACGCCTGTGTGAAGCAGAGAAGCAGGGCGCGGCCTTTGCCCGTGTGACCCGCGAGGTCTGGTCGCTCGACCTGCCCGATCTGCTGCTGCCCGTTGCCCTGGGGCGTGCGGCATGTCTGATGAACCTGCCGCAAGAGGCTGTCACGGCGCTTTATCTTCAGGCCTTTGCGTCGAACCTGATTTCGGCGGCACAACGC
The DNA here is from genome assembly GCA_016278295.1 of Roseovarius sp. Taxonomy (GTDB): domain Bacteria; phylum Pseudomonadota; class Alphaproteobacteria; order Rhodobacterales; family Rhodobacteraceae; genus Roseovarius. The sequence goes on from JADQCC010000281.1 coordinate 12,655, forward strand.
CTGATGCCCCTGGGCCAGACCGAAGCACAGGCGGTGCTGGCCCGCCTGACGCCGCTTTGCGCCAGGATCGCCGATGATACCGCATTCGCCAGCGAGGCCGACCTCTATTCCAACTCCATCCTGTCGGACATCGCGGCGATGCGCCACGAAACCCAGCAACCGAGGCTTTTCCAGTCATGACGAAAATGAACGGTCCCCTGCGTATCGGCATCGGCGGTCCGGTGGGCGCGGGCAAGACAACCCTCACCGCCCGGCTGGCCGAGCGGCTGAAGCATGATTTCTCGATCGGGGTCATCACCAATGACATCTACACGCAGGAAGACGCCGAGGCGCTGATGCGCATGCAGATCCTGCCATCGGACCGCGTGATCGGCGTCGAGACCGGCGGCTGCCCGCATACGGCGATCCGCGAGGATGCCAGCATCAACCTTGCCGCCGTGGCCGAAATGCAGGCCCGCCACCCCGACATCGACATCGTGCTGATCGAATCCGGCGGCGATAACCTGTCGGCCACGTTCAGCCCGGAACTGGCCGACCTGACGATCTATGTGATCGACGTGGCGGCGGGTGAGGAAATCCCGCGCAAGGGCGGGCCGGCGATCACCCGGTCGGATATCCTGGTGATCAACAAATCCGATCTCGCGCCGCATGTCGGCGCGTCGCTTGAGGTGATGCGGCGCGACGCCACCCGCATGCGGCAGGGCCGGCCCTTCATCATCGCAAGCCTGAAGAACGGCGATGGCGAGGCCGCGATTGTCGATCTCGTTTGCGAATGCGCCGGATTGCAATTGCCCGCCTGACAGCCGCCCGTGCTCTGGCGTGACCGGCAGGCGCGGCCATAGGCCGGGGCGCGCGCCCCGTTTCTCAACCAGCTTGTCACAAAAACGGCCCCGTGGCATTCAGAGGTCGCAACCACGTTCGCCCGGTTGCGCGCAAGCAACGTCCTGGGGAGAACGCGGGTGACGATGTTTTTCACGACAAGCGTGTATGACTGGGCCGGATATGCTGGTGTCTCGATATATCTGGGCGCGTATATTTGCCTGCAACTCGGCCTGATACGTGGCAGCGGATATCGCTACGCGTTGCTCAACATGGTCGCTGCGATTTTCGTGCTGATCAGCCTGTCGGCGGAGTTCAACATGGCCTCCGCGATCATTCAGGGGTGCTGGGTGGTGATCAGCGTCGTGGGCATTACACGGATTTTCCTGATACACCATCGCCTGCGGTTCAACGACGAAGAGGCGCAGCTCGTCGAACGGGCGTTGGCACGGATGCCGAAGCCGATGTCGCGGCGGCTGCTCAATGCCGGCGTGTGGTGCGATGCGCAGCCCGGGGTGGATCTGACGACCGAGGGCGAGGCGGTCTCGCATCTTCACTTTCTGAGTGACGGCTTGGCGGGCGTCTATCTCAACGAGGGCAAGATCGCAGAGATACGCGAAGGATTTATCGGCGAGATGACCGTGATGGAACCGGGCCCCGCCTCGGCAACCGTCAGGATCGAGGCGCCTTCGCGCGTCTTCTCCATCTCCGGCGACATCCTGCGCCGCATGATCCGCGCGGACGAGGAATTCCGTGCCTCTCTCGATCAGCATCTCAACGCCGCGATCAAGAGCAAGCTGATCGAGGCCAACACGAAGATGACGCGAAGGCCCGCTGCCGAATGAACCTCGGATTCGACCGACCCGCACCAGCGCATGCCGCGCTTGTCGGCATCAGGCCGCGCCCGGCGCAAGGGCCCTGGATCGTGGCCGGGATCGCAAGCCGTGCGGGTTTGCCACGTACCGCCGACGTCATTGCGGAAACCGAAGCGGTCGTGTATCGCCCAAGCGAAACCCGGATGCGCGAGATCGTGAACAAGACCCCCGACCTCGCCGCGACCCTGCATCGGGTCGTCGCTGTGACACTGGCCGAGAGGCTCGATCGCGCCAACAAGCCTCTGGGAGACCAGACATGACGCCTGCCACGCTGCTGATCCTGATGCTGCTTTTCCAGATCAAGCACCTGCTTGCCGATTTTATCTGGCAGACGGGCTGGATGGTGCGCAACAAGGGCACCTACGGGCATCCGGGCGGTATTGCCCATGCCGGGCTGCACAGCCTGCTGACGGTGCCGGTGCTGATCTGGACGCCGATGACCGTCCTTGCGGTCGTTGGTCTCGCGGCGGTCGAATTTGTCCTGCATTACCATATAGACTGGACCAAGGACCGGCTTTTGAGGCGGTCGGGATGGAGCCCGCAGGAAAAGGGCTACTGGGGTCTGACCGGGCTCGATCAGTTTGCCCATCAGGTGACTTACGTGGCAATCGTTTGGTTGGCGCTGGGTTTTGTGTGATAATTGCGCCGGGTTTTATTTCTTCCGGATAGCCAGCCGGTGTTATTATTGACTTTGAACTACACTTTCTAATGCTGTGGGGATTAACTTTTTCGGGGAATTAATAATGACGCTGACAGAATTTGCGTGCCGCCACCGGCCGGCGGCGAAAGATTTGGCATCAGCGATTGCCGCGGCGTTCGGGCTGTTTATCGGTCTGGCGTGCCCCGCGACTGCGGAGAGCCTGCGCGATGCGGTCCGCGCCGCGGTCACGACCAACCCCACCGGTCGCGCCGCGAACGCCGATGTAAAGGCGTCGGCGCTGGAACTGCTGCAATTGCGCGGCGAGTATCAGCCGCGGTTGCTGCTGCGCGGCGAGGCCGGTGCAGAACAATACGACGATCTCGACCGGCTTGGCCCTGTCGATAACCGTGATACCAAATTCAATCGTGAAATTGGCCTCATCGCCGAACTGAAACTATTCGATGGCTACCGTCGCGCCAACCTTGTCTACCGCAACGCCTCGCGGCTGGACGAGGCGATCTTCGGCCTGCTCGATGCGTCCGAGACGATGGCACTCAACGCCGTCGAGGCCTATATCGACGTGGTCAGGCACGCCCGCCTTCTGGATGTGGCAACCCGCAACATCGCCCGCCACCAGGAAATCGCGCGGCAGGTCGATGATCTGGTCGAGGGTGACAAGCTGCCGGTCAGTGCCCGGTTCGAAGTCCAGGAACGTCTGCTGGCGGCCCGGCTGTCACGGCTCGACGTGGAACGCGCGGGGGCCGATGCGCGCGCGCGCTATCGCGCGGTGATCGGCCACGATCCTGACGGCACCCGGCCCGTGCCCGCGGTCGCGGATTTGCCGATGACCAAGAGCGAGATGGTCCTGCGCAGCCTGCGCAACAGTTTTCGGTTGATGGAGTCTGGCCAGAATATCGCGCAGGCCCGCTTTCAGAACGGCATCACCACCGCCGACGAGAAGCCACAGGTCACGCTTCAGGCGGGGGTGCGCGCGGGGCGCAACATCGCGGGTACATCGGGATCGGAATCGGATGCTTTCGTAGGCGTGCGGCTGGATTGGGAGCTCTTCGCCGGGGGCCGTGACGCGCGCCGCCGTGCCTTGCAGCAGCGCACGTTGCAGGCCGAGGCCGAGCGCCAGAAGGTGGTGCGCGAGGTGCGCGAGATGGCCGAGCGAAGCTGGAACGCCTACCAGACGAGCATCGAGCGTACCGTGCTTCTGGACCGGCGTGTTTCGGCTGCGCGCAACACCCTGGAACAATACCGGGATCAATTCCGCGCCGGCACCCGCAGCCTGCTCGACGTGCTGGATGCGGAACGCACATTCTTCAACGTGGCGTTCGAGAATGTGAGTGCGGAGGCCGGTTTCACCTTCAACCAGTACCGGATGCTCGCGTCGCAAAGCCGCCTGGCCATGCATTTCGATATCGAACCTGCCGATGTCCCGCTTGAGCCTGACTTTACCGCCCGCGCGCAAAACGCCCCGCGGGCCGCTGCGATCTTCAAAACAGAGATCAGGTCCCTGAAATGACACCGGCGTCCGGGTCGGCCTCCGCCGGGGCACCCGAGCGGCACACCGGGGAGGGAGCCGACTCCGACAGTGACACGATATCGGGATTGGAAACCGCCGCATGGCTGGCCCGCCATCATGGCCGGCCCTGGAGCCCAGAGGCGGTGCGTGCCCGCATGCCCGCCGGGTTCGACGGGCATGATCCCGAGACCCTTGCCCGGGCCCTGGCCGCGGTCGGCCTGAAATCGCGCCTCGTGCTGCGCAAGCTCCGTCAGATCGACCCGGCGGTTTTGCCCTGTGTCCTGTTCGACCGCGGTGGCGGCCTTCTCATCCTTTTGGGTTTTTCGCCCGACCGGCGCAATGCGCGCGTTCTTGAACCGGGACGCGATACCCCCGACCGCGAAGTCCCGTTGCGGCAGCTTGCCCGGCGTGTTCGGCGCGAGATCATGCTCGCCTCCGTGCGCGACGATCTGGTCGACCGGCGGCTCGAAGCCAAGGCGCAGGACCGGCCCCGGCACTGGTTCTGGGGGCCGATGCGCGAGAACCGGTCCGGCTGGTTTCAGGTTGTCATCGCGGCGTTGCTGATAAACATGCTGGGACTCGCGCTGCCGATATTCGTGATGAACGTCTACGACAAGGTGATCCCCAACCTCGCCTACGTGACCCTTTGGACGCTGGCGATCGGGGTGGCGCTGGCCATCGGGCTGGATCTGGCCCTGCGCAGCCTGAGGACCGGGGTGCTGGAAACCGTCGGTCGGCGGCTGGATACCGGCATCGCCGCCACGCTCTTTTCGCACGCGCTCAGCCTGCGGGTGGCCGACCGGCCCGGCGGTGCGGCCGGCCTGGCGAGCCATATCCGCGATTTCGAGGCGGTGCGCGAATTCTTCGGCTCCGCCAGCTTCGTGTCGTTGATCGACCTGCTGTTCATCGGCCTGTTCATCTTCGTTCTCTACGTTCTCGTGGGGCCGCTGGCGATCGTGCCGCTGGTGGCGGTGCCGATCGTGCTGGTTCTCGCCATCGTCGCGCAGCTGCCGATGGGGCGCGCGGCGGGTGCCGCGCAGGCATTGGCCGGTCGTCGGCAGGCGGTGCTGGTGGAATCGCTCATGGGGCTGGAAACCATCAAGACCCTCAACGCCGAACCGGTCATGCAGCGCGAATGGGACCGCGCCAGCGCCGCCACCGCGCGGATCAGCGGGCGCAGCCGCTTCTGGTCGAGCTTCGCGGCCTCTGGCACGCAGATGATCCAGCAGGGGGTCAGCGTGGTGATCATCGTTTGGGGTGTCTATCTCGTGGCCGAGGGCCGGATCACCATCGGCGCGCTTATCGCGGCCAACATTCTGGCAGGGCGCGCGCTTGCCCCGCTGGGGACCATCGCCCAGACGATATTCCGCGCGCATTACGCGCTCAGGGCGATGAGCGCCCTGTCACAATTCATGAAGGTCGCGCCCGAACGCAGCCCTGCCGTCAGCAGCAGCGCCCGAGTGACCAAGGGCGCCACCACCCTCACGGAGGTCACCTACCGCTATCCCGGTGCCGGCACGGATGCGCTGCAATCCGTCACGCTGGACATCGCGCCGGGGGAGAGCGTCGCGCTTCTGGGTCGCGTCGGGTCGGGCAAGAGCACGCTGGGCAAGCTGCTCTGCGGATTGCTGGCCCCCGACAGCGGCACGCTGCTGATCGACGGGCGCGGGGCAGGGCAGTACGACCCGGCCGAACTGCGCGCCGGGGTGGGGTACATGCCGCAGGAACCCGAGCTTTTCACCGGCACCCTGCGCGAGAACCTGGTGATCGGCAGACCCCACGCCACCGAGGACGAGATAGAGGCGGCGCTGCACCTGGCCGCGATGGACCGCTTCGTCAAGGACGATCCCGAGGGGCTTGACCGCTTCATCGGCGAACGGGGCGCGCAGCTTTCCGGCGGCCAGCGGCAGGGGCTTGCCCTGGCGCGGCTGCTGCTGCGGCGGCCGAAGCTTCTGTTCCTAGACGAGCCCACGAACGCGATGGACCGCGACATGGAGGCCGAGGTGGTGGCGCGCCTGCGCGAGCTGAATGCCGGGGGCACGGCCCTGGTGCTGTGCACCCACCGCCCGGCGCTTGCGGATCTGGCAAGCCGCTGGCTTGTGATCGACCGCGGCCGCAAGATCCTCGACGGGACAGGCGATACCGTGGTCGCGCAACTGAAGCAGGCCGCGGCCCGCCGCGCGGCGGAGTGACCGGATGTTCGGACCGAGAACGGAAGAGGATTTCGTGAACGACGCCACCGCGGGCCGCCCGCGCGGTCGCGGACGCGGGCCGTGGCTCTTGCTCTTGCTGATTGCCGGCGGCATCGCCGCCTTTCTCGTATGGGCCGCGTTCTACGAGATCGAAGAGGTAACGCGCGGCACCGGGCGCGTGGTGCCGACCCGCCAGCTTCAGGTGGTCCAGAGCCTCGAGGGGGGCATCGTTTCGGCGATCGAGGTCCGCGAAGGCGATGTCGTGCAGGAGGGGGATGTGCTGATGCGCATCGACGACACATCCGCCGGTGCCGAACGCGGTGAGCTGCGCGAACGCGAGGCGGCGCTTCTGGCCGAGGCCGCGCGCACAGGTGCCGAGGCGCAGGGCGGCGAAATCCTTGTCTTTCCCGATGGGTTGGCCGCGCGCGCGCCGGGTGCCGTCTCGGCCGAACGCGAGGTGTTCCGGTCTCGCCGTGCACAGCTGGAGAGCGAGCTGTCGGTGCTTCGCGACAAGCTCGCGCAGCGCCGGTCGGGCTTGCGCGAATTGCAGGCGACCGTGGTCAAGCTGGAAGCGCAGATCGCACCGTTGGCCGAGGAAATCGACCTGACCAGCGGTCTCGTGGACAGCGGTGCGGTCCCCCGGATCGAGCTGTTGCGCCTGCGAAGCCGCATGGCCGAACTGGAAGGCGAGCTGGCCGTGTCCCGCGCCCGCCTGCCCGGCATCCGCGCCGCCATCAGCGAGGCCGAAAGCCAGATCCGCTCGGCGCGCACCGGCTATGTGCTGACGGCGCGCGAACGGCTGGCCAGGATCAACGGCGACCTTGCGGTACTGCGCGAGGCGCTGCGCGCCGCGACCGAAAAGGTATCGCGCACCAGCCTGCGGGCACCGGTCAATGGCACGGTCAACACCGTCCACGTCACCACCATCGGCGCGGTCGTGCAGCCCGGCGGCCCGCTGGTCGAGATCGTCCCCCGCGATGACCAATTGCTGATCGAGGCCCGTATCCGCCCCCGCGACGTGGCCTTCATCCGCCCCGGCGATTCCGCGTCGGTCAAGATCACGGCCTATGATTATCTAGTCTACGGCGCGCTTGACGGCACGGTACAGCGTATCGGTGCCGACACCGTCGAGGACGGCGAGGGAACCGAATTCTTTCGCGTCATGGTCCGCACCCAGCGAAGCGAGCTTGAGGCGGACGATGGCACGTCCCTGCCGATCAGCCCCGGCATGGTGGCGCAGGTCGATATCCTGACCGGGCGCAAGACGGTGCTGGATTACTTGTCGCGCCCGCTGAGGCGCGCGCAGTCCGAGGCCCTGCGCGAACGCTGATCGCCCGGCGCCTGCGTCTCGGCGCGCTTACTTGTCGGTGGCCACATGCACCCCGTTCCAGCCCTCGCCCGGCGGGGTTGCGCGCAGCGTTTCTAGGCGCTGACGATACAGCGCGGCGTAACCCGAAAGCTCCAGGTCCAGCGGCTTGCCCGCCGCCTCCAGGCGGTCCAGCGCGGCCTCTGCGACGTCCCATTCCTGCGCTGAATAGGCTGCGCGCATCTCGGCGTTGGCCGCCTCCAACTCGGTGAACCCGGACGTCCCGCGCATCGCCTCGTCACCCAGGAGGGCGAAGATTTGCTCCGGCTCCATCTTGCCCTTCACCCGCAGCAGGTCGAGGTCGATCATCGCGAACCGGCCCGCGACCGCCCGCGCCGTCGCGGACCCGAGGATGATGCCCAGCCCGTAGGTCTTGGATTGCCCTTCGAGCCGCGAGGCAAGGTTTACCGCGTCGCCCAGCGCGGTGTAATCGAACCGCGTGTCGCTGCCCATGTTGCCGACCACGCAATCCCCGGTATTGAGACCAATGCCCACGTTGATGGGCAACGCCTTTTCGTTCACCTCGGCCGCGGCGCGCGCGCGCGCGGCGTTGAGGGTCGCCACGTCCGCGCGCATCGCCAACGCGGCGCGGCAGGCGGCGGCGGCATGGTCCGGCGCGTCCAGCGGCGCGTTCCAGAACGCCATAACGGCATCACCCATGAACTTGTCTATCGTCCCGCCCTCGCGCAGGATGGCGCGCGACAGCACGGTGAGAAAGCTGTTCATCAGCGTCGTCAGCCCCGGTGGATCGTCCCGGTATCCCTCGGCCAGCGTGGTGAAGCCACGCACATCCGAGAACAGCACCGTGAGTTCGCGCCGCTCGCCGCCAAGGGTCAGCGCCTCGGGGTTGTCCTGCAGTCTCGCCACCAGATCGGGCGAGACATACTGCCCGAATGCGCCGCGGATCTGCTGTTTCTGGCGTTCCTCGCGGAGGTAATTGGCGCTCGACATCAGCATCAGTGTCAGCACCGTGCCCAGGACCGGCCATGTCGGGTCCAGCAAGATCCGCATCTCCTGGAACAGGTAGTAGGATAGCCCCGAATACCCGCCCAGAAGCACCACCGCCAACGCGATGATACGGCGCGCGCCCATCACCGGCACCAGCACGATCACCAACACCGACAGGACCAGAACGGTCATCAGCTCTGCCGCCACGGCATAGTTGGGTCTGGTCAGCAAAGTGTCGGTCAGGATATTCTCCAGAACCTGCGCGTGGATCTCGACCCCCGCCATCGGCACGCCCAGGGGCGTGGGTCGGAAATCCTCCAGCCCGATCGCCGAGGTGCCCACCAGCACCAGTTGCCCGGCCAGTCGCCCCGGCGCTACCCGGCCGGCCAGCACATCGCCCGCCGAAACGTAGCGCCCTGGCAGGCTCGGCGTGAGATAGGGCCAGACGCTGCCATCCGGCCCGGTGCGGATCATCTTGCCGCCCAGCACCACGCCGTCAATCCCCGCCTCGTTGCTGCGCAGGGCGAATGCGTTCCCCCCCGTCGCCACCCGCAACAGCTCCGGCGACAAGCCCAGTCGGAGAGTATCCTGCACCAGCATCACCATAGGCAAACGCCGATAAATCCCATCGGGATCGGGTCGCACGCTGAACACCCCGCGCCCCGCCGCCGCTTCTTCAAGGATGTCGAGATTACGCACCACGTCCGGAAACCTCGGCAGAAAGGGCGTCGGATCGGCCCCCATGATCGCGTGCGGCACCGCGCGCATCGCGACCTTGTCCGTGCGGTTCGAGCGGGCGCTGCGCACGCTGGTCTGGCCAAGAACCACCCGCGTCTGCCGCATCGCGCGGGCCAGCAGGGTGTCATTGTCCGGCAAGGTCCGAAGCCGCGCACGCACCTCTTCTGGCAATGCCGCATTATCGCGCGCCACCTCGTCAGGCGACAAACGGTCCGGCTCGGCAAAGACGATATCGAACGCAATCGCCACCGCGCCCGCGGCCGCGGTCTTGCTCACCATCTCTGCTATCCGGTTGCGAGGCCACGGCCATTGTCCGAATTCCTCGATACTGGGATCGTCGATGTCGAGGATCGTCACCGGCACCTGTTCGGGCTCGCGCGGCTTGACCTGCTGATAGACATCGAACGCCGCGTTGCGCAATCCCGATACCGTCGGCGGATCCGCGATCCGCAGCACCAGGATCACCGCCAGAAGAGCCACCCCGGCAAGGCGCCCCGGTCCGATCCGGCGCAGCATGGCGCGCAGCATCGCCTCTCCCCTTCCCGTCCCCTGTGCCGCGCCGGGTGGGCGCCGCTCTGCCATGTACCAAAGACAGCCGTGCCGTTCGCGTCAACCTGCAAATCTCCGGTGTGATCCACATGACGCGAATCGCGCAAGTTCTCAGCAAGGCTCCTCGCATGTCTGGTAAGTGCCCTGGCCACGCTTTTGCCGACGGTCAATGCGGTGCGTTTGCACGCGCTCTGGCGGGTCCTTGGGTGTCAGCGCACTTGTGCGAATCCGAAACTCATCTATAACTTGAACTAGTTTAACCTTTTAAACAGGTGATTAATGAAAGTCGCGGGCTCAATTACTGGGCCTCAGGAGGGGGAACCCATTCTTCTTCGGAGTGCCGGCGGCGAAACTGTCACGGTGAATGACGCCGCACTTCTGTTCTCCGCGGATTTCTCCCGCGACGGGCCAGACCTTTTGTTGGAGAATCCGGGTGCGCCAACCACCCGGATTGTCGATTATTTCGCCCACGCTGCCCCCGCCGACCTGAGAACTCCCGACGGTGCTACCCTCCGTGGCCCGGTAGTTGAGCGCCTGGCCGGGCCCGAAGCCCCTGGTCAGTACGCACAGGTCGGCGCGTCCCCGCGGGGCGATCCCATCGGGCAGGTCGAAACGCTCGAGGGTGTCGCCCGCGCGCAACGCGCCGACGGCACACTGGTCGATCTGCAAATCGGCACCAAGGTCTATCAGAACGACGTCGTGATCACCGAGAACGGCGGCAAGGTGTCGATCACTTTTGTGGATGGTACCATATTCACGCTTGCCTCGGGCTCGCGGATGGTGCTGGACGCGCTTGTCTACGCTGCGGATTCCGAGGAAAACTCTGCCGCGTTCAGCCTTGTCGAAGGCAGTTTTGTCTTTATCGCCGGGCAGGTCGCCAAGACCGGGGGCATGGAGGTGACAACCCCCTCGGCCACCATGGGCATTCGCGGGACCACCGTGCTCGTGGATATCCAGACCGTGCAGGGCGTTACCACCGTCGCGGTGTCGCTCAACACCGATCCCGATGGCGGACTGGGCAAAATCGTCATCTCCGATCTCGACGGAAACGAGATCACCACGATCACCACGACAGATACCAAGTGGGTGGTGCCCGTGGGCGACGAGGCGTACGAGGTCGAGCGCACGGCCGACGATCTGGCGGAGGATTCCATAATCCTCGCCGATGCCGCGACTGCCTATGCCACTGCTCTCGCGCGGCTGGAAGCGGGACAGAGCCTTGTTGAGCTCGACAGCGGCAACAACCGTTCGGGCACCGGCGAGGACGATCTCGAAACCGGCGCCGAAGCCGGTCTCGGAGAGGACGGGGATGACAGCGGCGGCGGCGGCGGGGACGATACCGGAGGTCAGGATACGGACGGTGCCGCGCCCGGTCCGGATATTGGCCCCGATCCGACAGAGCTTGACGGCAACGATGCGCCCGTGCCCGAGGATGCCGGTTTCGAAGTGCCCGAGGATACACGCTTCGACGGCACCCTTGTTGCTGTCGATCCAGATGGTGATCCAATCACCTTCTCACTCCAGGCAGGCGCCGAAAACGGCCTTGTGGTCCTGCTGAAAACCGGTGAGTTCACCTACACCCCGAACGAGAATTTTAACGGCGCGGACAGCTTTACTTATGCCGTGTCGGACGGACAAGGTGGAACGACAATCGCGACCGTGACCATCGACGTGACGCCGGTCGATGACCCGCCCGTGGCCTCAGACGCAACGAATGCCGGGGAGGAAGGAGCCACCATTTCCGGTGTTCTTGCCGCCACCGATCTCGACAGCCCCGTTGGTGGCATCACCTACGCACCAGCGGATGCCGGGAGCCCACTGCCCGCCGGGCTGACCCTTGCCTCGGATGGCGGCTACAGCCTGGATGCCGCCGATCAAGCATACCAGGACCTTGCCCCGGGTGAGCCGCGCGTCGTCACCCTCGACTACATCGCCACGTCCGGTGCGCTTAGCGATACTGGCACTCTCTCGATTACCGTGACCGGCGCCAACGACGCGCCGACGCTCGCGGCGGGGGGAGCGGCGGCGGGCGAGGACGGGCCGGTGGTCACGCTCGATCTTGCGGCGCTCGGGGCGGATGCGGACAGCGACGACGACGGCACGACGCTCACCTACGCCATCACCGGGGCCCCCGCCGAGGGCAGCGCCGCCATTGCCGGCGGCACGCTCAGCTTCGACCCCGGCGCCGGTTTCCAGGACCTTGCGGCGGGTGCGACGCGCGACGTGACGATCCGGGTCACGGCAACGGACGCGCACGGCGCGACCGCCGCGACCGACATCACCGTGACCGTGAC
>JADQCC010000281.1:24613-25334 GCA_016278295.1 Roseovarius sp.
CGGCAACGGACGCGCACGGCGCGACCGCCGCGACCGACATCACCGTGACCGTGACGGGCCAGAACGACGCGCCGGTGATTTCGCTCTCCGATTTCGCCCCCGTCCCCGAGGGCGACGCGGGCGTGCTGTCGAACGTGGCCTTCGATCCGGCCACGGTGCTGACGGCGAGCGATGTCGATACCGCGGAGACGCCGCAGATCGTGGCGGGCTCGCTTTCGATCGCGGCGGCGGGGGACAGTGACACCGGCATTGTGGCCCCGTTCGGCATCGGTGCCACCGCGGCGACCGTTGACACGGCGAATTACGATTTCCTCGGGGCGGGCGAGAGCGGGCGCTTCATCCTGAGTTTCGATGTGATCTCCGGCACGCAGGTCTCGACGCAGGGTGCCGTGATCGAGATCACCGGCGCCAACGACGCGCCGGTGGCGTCGGACGTGGCGGGGAATGCCGATGAGGACGGCCCCGCGATCACGATCACCGCGGCGGTCTCCGACCCCGATGCCGGGGATACGCGCAGCTTCACGCTCGGCACGCTGGCGACGTCGGGCACGGTGACCGATCTGGGCAACGGGCAGTTTTCCTACGATCCCGACGGCCAGTTCGAGAGCCTCGCCGCCGGTGTCACCACGACGGACAGCTTCAGCTACACGGTCGAGGACGCGGCAGGCGAAACCTCGACCGCCACGGTCACCGTGACCGTGACCGGCCAGAACGACGCGCC
>JADQCC010000281.1:25344-32051 GCA_016278295.1 Roseovarius sp.
GCGAAACCTCGACCGCCACGGTCACCGTGACCGTGACCGGCCAGAACGACGCGCCCGGGGCGGAGGATCTCCTGGTCTCTGGCGACAATGACGCGCCGATCACCGGCACGGTCCCTGGTTTTGACCCGGATGCGGCTGAGCCGCTCCAGTTCAGCCTTGGCGGGCCAGGCCCGGACGGTGGCGCGGTGACCGTCAATTCCGATGGCAGTTTCAGCTATACGCCCGATGACGGATTCGCAGGATTCGACAGCTTCGAGGTCATCGCGAGCGATGGCAGCCTGTCTGATAGCGCGACTGTCACGGTCGCCGTGGACGATCCCGGCCCGCAGGAGGCGCAGGATCGTGGGCTGGGCATCACGATCGACGCCGAACCCGTCGAAGGGCGCCCTGCCGGCAGCGTCAACGTCACCCGCTCCACGGTCGAGGCGACGCCGATCAACCTTGTCTTTGCAATGGATGGATCGGGCAGCTTCGCGGAGGAGTTCGACGACCAGATCACAGCGGTCAAGGATGCGCTCGCAGCGCTGGCCGTCGATTTCGACAATCCCAACGCCCCGCAGGTGGACGTGCAGATCATCCTCTTTTCTAACGGTGCCACCAGCTATGGCAAGAACGGTGTGGATGACCCGAACGATGGTTTCGTGCCATTCGATCTGGTCCAAGACGCCGCCGCGATCCAGGCGACGCTGAGCGGTATTACCCACCCGACTGGCGGCACCAACTGGGGCGCGGCCATCAACGATGCCAAGGAATTCTTCGATCAGGAGAATACCGCTGGCAATGGCGAGGTCGATATCCTCTATTTTATCACCGACGGGCAGCCATCCGGCGAGGACAGCCTGTGGCAGAACGCGATCAAGGCTATTCGCGACGCGCATGATCCCGAAATCTTTACCTTCGGGATTGGCGGCGGTTTCGATCCTACGAAACTGGAACAGACCTTTACCATCGACGGCACCGATTACCGCTTTGACAGCGACGGCGACGCCAAGACGATTAACGCAGCTTCGGACCTGACGGCAGAGATACAGAACACCGGGCTTTTCGCGGCAGAGCTGGTCTCTTTCTCGCTGGAACTGGAGAGCGACGGCACCGATCATGGTGTTATTGCCACCGCGATCGACACGGACGGCACCGGGTTCACCCTGCCGCTGGCGTCGGTTGCCGGGATAGAAGACATGCTTGGCGAAGTTAATGACCTTGTCGCCACGGCGGTATTCGACCTTGATGGCGATACTGGCACCACCGGAGATCAGATCACCATCGTCGAGGCCGAGCGCCTTTCGGCCCCGGACGGCGCGGTATCGCCGACCAGCTCGGACGGTGCGGATCTGTTGCTTGGTGGCGCGGCTGCGGACACGCTTGACGGTGGTCTGGGCGATGATCTTCTGATCGGTGGCGGCGGAAACGACCGTATTTTTGGCGGCGCGAATGACGATCTCATCGTCCTGGGCGCACCGGCGGGGACGGTTCTGGCCGATGGCGGCACCGGGCGCGACACGCTGAGGTTCGACATGGCGGGCGATCTGACAAGCGATGTCCTGCCGACGCTGACAATCAAGGATATCGAGGCACTGGACATGGAGAACGGGCAGGTCAACAACCTGTCCTTGATGCTTGTGGATATCGAGGGGTTGTCGTCCGAACGGGACACCGATCTCGAGACGCTTCTCGGCGGAGCCCTCGCGGACCCCGATAGCGCCACGGTCTACGGGGACGTCGGCGACAGCCTCGAGCTGACCAACCCTGACGGGGATATCTTCAAGAATCCGACCGGGACGGGGCCGGTTACGGACACCGGCACGACCTTTGACATCTACCAGTTCTTCGACGGCTCGAGCACGCTGCTTGCCACGCTCGCGGTGGACGATGACGTGACCGTCTCGACGATGGTGGTCGCCTGAACAGCCCTGGGCGGTTTTAGCTCGCCGGGACTGCTTTGGTGCGCGACGGAAAGGGTGATCGGTGGCCGCGTTCAGATCCGTTCAGGGAGACGGGTCATCCTGTTCAACTGACCTGAAACAGCCACATATCACGGCTCGTCCACGTCCAGGACAAATGTGGACGGCTCTATGCTGTTCTCGATCAAGGAAATGATTTCAGATCGTATCAAGCCATCCTCTGGATTGAATAATCCGGTGCGCTTCAAGGCCTGGCGAACATTGATGTCGCGGCCCAGATATTCCAATGCAACCTTCGAGGCCCCGGGTTTGCGTCCCCGGCGTGTCGGTCCGCCGGTTTGTATGCCAAGCAGCACCCCGAGCCTGCTTCGGTGGCTCGGGTAGAGCGTTGCCTGCGTGATGGAATTCACTTCGATCGCTTCGTATTCCAGAATGTAGAGGCGATCGGCAAGGTAGAACAACACGCCTTCGTATTTGTTCAGCCCACTCGTGCGTCCGGTTTCCGGGTCGCGCAGAATCTCGATATTCTTCCAGTAATACTTGTCATCCTCCCGGTAGACGAGCGCCAGGGAGCGAATGACCTTTCCCTGGTTTCCAAAGGAATAAAAGTAGCGGAAATAGTAACCTACGTATTTGTCCAATTCCTGACTGTGCTGATACAGCCTGTCGAGATGGCGCAGGGGCTTGCTCAGTGCTTCCTGCTGGAGCGGTTTGCGTTTCAGCGAGACGATTTCCTGGAATTGCTGCGGCTCCATCAGCAGTTCGGATTCGGATACACCGAAAAAATCACATATCCGACGCATGTTGTGGCGCGACGGATAGGCATTGCCGGCCAGGTACTTGTTGAACTGCTGACGATTGAAGTCCAGCCTGCGGCAAACCTCTGCAATTGATGGGAAATAGCTGCATAGCAGGGCGAGGTTGTGGCGCAGGTCATCAGACATGCCCCTTGTGTATAGTGAAGCCCAAATAGCGTCAATTAGCGAAAGGGTGCGAAATTGCGCGCCGCGCGGCGGGGCGTAGGCTCTGGGCCGCGACACGCATTCCTGTGATGAGCAGCGGCCCGGAGGTGGACGAATGAAGCACGTAGACGTGTTTCCGTATGATGTAACGGAAATCGGTCATGCGGAAATCCCGATGCCGGACGGCTGCAAGCTGGCGGCGCGCATCTGGATGCCGGAGGGCGCGGCGGATGCGCCGGTACCGGCGATCCTCGAATACCTGCCCTATCGCAAGAACGATTTCACCACGATGCGCGATGCCTCGATGCAGCCTTACCTCGCCGGGCACGGTTACGCGGTGATCCGGCTCGACCTGCGCGGCGCGGGCGATTCCGAGGGGCTGATGGTGGATGAATACCTGCCGCAGGAATTGCAGGATGGCTGCGACGCCATCGACTGGATCGCGCGGCAGCCGTGGTGCGATGGCAAGGTGGGGATGATCGGCATTTCCTGGGGCGGGTTCAACGGGCTTCAGATCGCGGCGTTGCAACCGCCCGCGCTCAGGGCGGTGGTGACGCTGTGCTCGACCGATGACCGCTATGCCGATGACATCCACTACATGGGCGGCTGTCTTTTGGGCGAGCAGTTGAGCTGGGCGTCGATCATGTTCGGGCGCAACACGCTGCCCCCCGATCCGGCCAATGTCGGCGACAGGTGGCGCGATATGTGGCTGGAACGGCTGGAGGGCAGCGGGCTGTGGCTCGAGACCTGGCTGGGGCATCAGCGGCGCGACGAATTCTGGCGGCACGGGTCGATCTGCGAGGACTGGTCGCGGGTGCGCGTGCCGGTCTACGCGGTGTCGGGCTGGGCGGACGGGTATTGCCGCAGCGTGTTTCGCCTGATGGAGAACCTTCAAGGCCCGAAAAAGGGCCTGATCGGCCCTTGGGCGCACCGCTATCCGCACCTCGGCGAGCCGGGGCCGGCGATCGGCTTTCTGCAAGAGGAATTGCGCTGGTGGGATCACTGGCTCAAGGGGCAGGAGACCGGCATCATGAATGAGCCGATGCTGCGGCTCTTCGTGCAGGAGAGCGTGCCGCCACGGGGCCATTACGATTCGCGCCCCGGCCGCTGGATCGCCGAGCCGGGATGGCCCTCGCCGCAGGTGGCGCGCACGCGCTTTCACCTCACGCCCGGCGGTGGGCTGAGCCTTGAGCCTCCGAGTGTGAGCGCGGTGTTGACCCATCAAAGCCCCGCCGATGTCGGCATGGCGTCGGGCAAGTGGTGCGGCTATGGCGCGCCGGGGGATGCGCCGGTGGATCAGCGGCGCGAGGATGCGGGCAGCCTGTGCTTCGAGATCGAGGTGCCGGAGGAGGGGCTGACCTTTGCCGGGGATGCCAATGTGCACCTGCGGCTGAGCGTGGACCGCCCGGTGGCGCAGATCGCGGCGCGGCTGGTGGACGCGCACCCCGACGGGCGGGCGACGCGGCTTTGCTTTGGCGTGCTCAACCTCACCCATCGCGGCGGGCACGACCGGCCCGAGCCGCTGGTGCCGGGCGAGGTGTATGACGTGACCATCCCGATGAAGCCCGTGGCGCAGAGCCTGCCCGCGGGGCACCGGCTGCGGCTGGCGCTGTCGACAAGCTATTTTCCGATGATCTGGCCCGCGCCCGAGGCGGTGACGCTGAGCATCCATACCGGGGGCAGCGCCCTGGATTTGCCGCTGCGCGGACCGTCGCCGCTGGACGATACGCTGCCTGCCTTCGATCCTCCGGTGGCCGGGCTGCCGCCCGTGACCGAGCAGATCGCCGAACCCGAGCGCTATTTCCGCATCGTCGAGGACGCGGCAGGCAACGAAATGCAGATGCAGATCGCCGATGGCGGCGGGGTGACGCGGCTGTTGGCCAACGACATCACCATGCACAAGCAGGGATACGAGACCTATGGCGTGCCGCTTGACGATGTGACCGCCGCGTGGGGGCGCACGGAGTGGCACTATGGGCTGAGCCGGGGCGACTGGTCCGTGCGCTCGGAAACCCGGACAGAGCTCCGCGCGGACACGCGGGATTTCATCGTCACCGCCGAGTTGCGCGCTTGGGACGGCGACGATCTGGTGGCGGAAAAGCGTTGGGAAAAGCGGATCGCGCGGGATCATATGTGAGCCGATATTCGCGAGTTAAGCGTCACTTCGCGCAAGGGCGCGAAATGGGCTGACCTGCCGTCGCGTGGCATGATCTGCACAGGTAACAAACAGGGAGAAGACAGAGATGAAACAGACAGGAACCACACGCCGGGGATTTCTCGGCACCACTGCCGTGCTTGGGGCGATGGGCCTCGTGCCGGGCTGGCCGACGGCCGCGTTCGCGCAGGGTGGCGGCACGCTTCGGCTGCGGATCGACGGTGACAACAACGTGCTCGATCCGGGCTATATGACCGGTGGCACCGAGATCGAGGCGCAGAAGCAATGCCTGCCCTTCCTCGCGCAATACGCCCGCGATGGCGACACGTTCACCTGGGAACCCACGTATTTCGTCACCAGGCTGGAGCAGCGAGACGGCACCCATATCGACTTCGAGCTGGCCGAGGGGCTGGTATGGTCGGGTGGCCACGGGCCGGTACAGGCCTCGGATGTCAAGTATTCCTACGAACGGATGAAGGACAGCGACTGGTCAGGCTATTTCGAGGCGATGGACCATGTCGAGGTGACCGGCGAGCGCAGCGGCACCATCGTGCTGTCAAAACCCTTCGCGCCGTTCATCATGATCACGCTGTGCCACGGCCCCGGCGCGGTCCTGAGCGAGAAGGCCATGACCGAGGTGGGCGGCAAGTTCACCACGCAATTCCCGGCGGTCTGCGGCCCATATACCTACGAGACGACGCCGGGTCAGCGCGCGGTTTTTTCCGCCAACCCCGACTGGAACGGACCGAAACCGGCCTTTGATCGGATCGAGTGCAATGTCATCACCGAGGTCAAGGCCGCCGAGCTGGCCTTCGAGGCCGGGGAACTGGATTGCACCGAGGTGGGGGCCGACACGCTGGCGCGCTATACCAAGGACATGCCCGAGGGCACCGGCATCGCCGTGGCGGGCGAGCTGCAATACATGTGGATGGGCATGAACACCGAACATCCCAAGTTGCAGGACATCCGTGTGCGCAAGGCCATACAGCACGCGGTGGACGTGGACACGATCCTTCAGGGGGCCTATTCGGGGACCACCGCGAAATCCCACGGCATCATCTGCCCCGGTCTCGTCGGGCAGCGCGACAGCGCGGGCTATGCCTATGACCCCGCAAAGGCGCGCGAAATGCTTGCCGAGGCGGGTGTTTCGGGGTTGGAGTTGACGCTGCGCACGCTCAACAACCAGGAGCGGATGCTGGCGGCGCAGATCGTCCAGGCCAACCTCGCGGCGGTCGGGATCACCGTAAAGGTGCTGCCGCTCGACAGCGGCCCGTTCTGGGAAATGGGACAGGAAAGCAAGGGCGACACCTGGCAGGACCTGGAGTTGTGGATCATGCGCTTCGGCACCACGCCAGACCCCTACGAGGCGACGCAGTGGTTCACTTCCGACCAGGTCGGCGTGTGGAACTGGGAGCGCTGGACGGATGAAGAGTATGACCGTCTCTACCAAGAGGGCATCAACGAGACCGACTCGCAGAAGCGCCACGACATCTACGTGCGGATGCAGGAGATCATGGAGAACACCGGCGCCTATGTCTGGATCAACCATGAGCCCGAGGCATTTGTGCACAGCACCGACGTGGTGGTGAACGCCGCGCCCTCGGGCGAGCTGAACTACCGCCGCTTCGAACGGGCGTAACCGCACCGCCGCGCGCCCGGCCCCGCCAAGACGCGGGCCGGGCGCCACGC
>JADQCC010000058.1 GCA_016278295.1 Roseovarius sp.
CTCGTTAATCTGAAGGGCAAGCCACAAGGTTAATGCCACCAATCCGCAACGAATTTTATCAATGCGTTGCGTCATCCCGACCATCATAATCATCGTCGAAAGGCTGCTCGCTGATGAACGAACGAGCACCCGTTGCCCGGTGTGATGGGCGGTGACGCATTTGATTTGGGTCAACGCCGGCGGGCATTGAATCATGCAAGAAGGCACCACCGGACGCACTGCAATGCGGCTCGCAATCTATTTAAAAAGGGCAAGGAAGCCATGGCAACGCAAAAAACTCGAAAAGCGGATATGCCGAACGCCTCGCCTGAACATGCGTTGCTGGACGGACGCGGCGCGTTTCTGGGGTTTCTGGTCAAACGGCTGGGCAACCGGGCAGATGCAGAGGATGTCCTGCAAGAATTCTGCATCCGCGTGCTGGCGCGAAAGGAACAACTCCGAGACGTCGAACGGATGAATGCCTGGCTATACGCGATCCTGCGGTCCACGTTGAACGACCACTACCGCAAGAGCACACAGCGTACCCGACTGGCCGGCGCCGTGGCGCGCGAACCCGAAGAATGGGTCGCCGATGCGCCGACACAGATGGCGCGGCCGTGCACCTGCCATGGCGGGCTGGTTTCCGAACTGCGCCCGGCTGATGCGGAACTGATCCGGAGGATCGACTTCGATGAAGAAGACCGGAGAATGGTCGCGGTCGATCTGGGTTTGAGGCGCAACGCCTTGGGCGTTCGGCTGCACCGGGCACGTACTGCTCTGCGCGCGGCGCTGGTAGATCATTGCGGCGAATGCTGCCGGGAGGACCGCTACGATTGTTCTTGTCCGCCTGAAGGCTGCGAGAACGATCGACACGAGACAAATTGCGAACTGGAAGAGCAGATATCCTGATCGCAATGTGGCCGGTTCTGTAACGAATTCCGCCGATCGGCGTCTTCTTCTGTGACCGTGCCTGAGGGCACTACAGGAGGGCACTTCTGGCGATGTCACGGATCACTACGAACTGCCGCCGGGGAGTTACGGACCGGCCATCCTTGGATGACGAGTTGCGCGTTCTTGTTTCCCGCGTGACATGCGCCTGTGCGGCGACCGCCACACATGCGGACGCTCCAATTGCACGAGCCTTGTTTCGCCGTGTGGAAGAGATGAACCAAGGCCCGGAACTGGCGGCGCACGCACTGGGCGTTGAGCCCGGCGATGCGGCCTACCTCCTTGCCGGTTTGCGCGAAGATGTGGCGGAGGATTTGGTGCTTCTGCTTGGTGCGAAGCGACCGCCCACAGAAACCACCTATGAGAGGGAAACCGGCGATGAATAAGAACTTTCGCCTTGCGGCGGTAAATCATGAGCATCCCCCTTCACTTGCCACGAGCGACGCCAAGGCAGGCGGGAACGTGTCCTATACGCAGGACGTCTTTGAACGTTGGGTGCTGTTCCTGGATGCGCTACGCGAACGTGCTGACAACATGATCGCACATGAGCGGCAGGGCATGCCGCCGCTTCTGGATTTCGACTACGAACTTCTGCTCGATGCGCGCAATTTCGAACGACCGGTCAACTATGCGCTGCTCAGGATCACAAGGGTCGGAGACGATTGCTGGGACGACTGCGTGGACAAGGCGAAGCCACCGGTGATCATCATCGATCCGCGCGCGGGTCACGGACCCGGCATCGGCGGCTTCAAGCGCGACAGCGAGGTCGGAATGGCGATGCACGAGGGCCATCCGGTCTATTTCGTGATATTTTTTCCTGAACCCACGCCCGGTCAGACCCTGGCCGATGTTCATCAAGCACTCCGCGAATTCGTCGCCGATGTCGCCCGCCGACATCCGCACATGGCACCGGTGCTCTATGGCAATTGCCAAGCCGGTTGGGCGGTCACCCTGTTGGCGGCCGATTGCGAGGGTCTGGCGGGACCCATCGTGCTGAACGGCTCGCCGCTCAGCTACTGGTCCGGAGAGGCGGAAACCAGCCCGATGCGAATGCTTGGCGCGCTGACGGGCGGTTCGTGGGCCGCTCACATGGCCGCAGATCTGGGGGACGGGCGGTTCGACGGCGCGTGGCTGGCGCAGAACTTCGAGGCCTTGCAACCCGAGAAGGCGATCTGGGACAAATACGCGAACCTCTTTGCCCATGCCGACACCGAGCGAGAGCGGTTCCTCGAATTCGAACGCTGGTGGAATGCCTATTACACCCTCAGCCGCGAGGAAATCCTCGGCATCACGCAAAACCTTTTCATCGGCAACCGGCTCGAACAGGGCGAGATGCAACTGGGTGAGCATTGCACCATCGACCTCAAGCGGATCGGCAATCCGATCATCGTATTCGCCTCGAAGGGCGACAACATCACGCCCCCGCAGCAGGCTTTGGGCTGGATCGCGAAACTCTATCCCGACACCGATGCGCTCAAAGCGGCCGGGCAGCGCATCGTCTACATGACGCACGAGTATGTCGGACATCTGGGCATCTTCGTCTCGGGGTCTGTCGCGAGACTCCAGCACCGGGCGATCCTGGAAAGCCTGAATGCGGTCGAGGCGCTTGCGCCGGGGCTCTACGAGATGGTGATCGACAATCCTTCGGGTGACCCGGACTGCAAGGCCGGTGACTACGATGTGCGGTTCGAGCCGCGAGAGGTCGATGATCTCGGCATTGCGTCCGACGATGCGGCACTGGCGCAGGTAGCTCAGATATCCCGCATCAACGAGGCGGCCTACACGCTGTTCGTCAGCCCTTGGTTCAAGGCGGCAACATCCCCGGCCAGCGCCGAGGCCCTGCGTGCGTTGCATCCGATGCGGTGGACCAGGACGATATTCTCCGAACGAGTGAACCCGTGGATGGCCTTGGTCAAATCCATGGCCGACACGGTGCGCGAGGCTCGCGAACCATTGCCGGACGACCATCCCGAAATCCTGGCCGAACGGGCGCTGTTGGCGCGCACCGGCGAAAGCCTGGCGGCCTGGCGCAGAGGGCGCGACGCATGGATCACACATGTCTTCGGAGCGATGTTCGGAAACCTCGTGGGTGCCCTGGCATCCCCACAGGCGGATTATCCGACCACCACATCAAACAAGGAGTGAACGATCATGGAATGGCTTGTTGAAAACTGGTTCCTGGTTCTCGTGTTCTGCAGTCTGGGGGCGATTCAACTCTTCGGGCATGCTCGCGGCAGAATGCACATGATCAGGCTGAAACCCGTCGCCATCGCGAGGGTGAGACCTCGGGCGCATCCTCTGGAGCAAGCATGGCCGCGAGAGTCGTCCGACGAGACCCAGTT
>JADQCC010000036.1 GCA_016278295.1 Roseovarius sp.
ACCGTGTTTTCCGCGCCGCGCGGCACGCCCGCCGCCATCGGCCCGGTCACGCGCAGCCGTGTGCGCGCGGCGGCGCGGGCCTGCACATGATCGCCGATATCGGCAAAGGCCACCAGCGAATCGAGCAGGTGATAGCCGTCGGCCCGTCGGCCGGTGACATGCAGCGCGAGGTTGATCTTGGCCGGGGCGGTCTCGTGGACGCCCGCGTCAGCCGCCGTCATCGACCATACGGAGCGGTTCGGCACCTTCTTCGCGCAGGACCTGGTCGAGCCCGACCTCCAGCTTGCGGCGCACGCGCTCGGCGTCGAGATCGGGCGACGGCGTGGTCTTGTGCAGGGACAGCGCGCGCTTCCACTGGAACCGCGCCTCGGTCTTGCGTCCCACGGCCCAGAGCACGTCGCCCAGATGGTCGTTGACCACGGGATCCGTGGGCATCAACTCGGCGGCGCGCTCCATTTGGCCGACGGCCTCGTCGTAACGGCCCAGCCGGTAGAGCACCCAGCCCAGGCTATCGACGATATAGCCGCTGTCGGGCCGCGCCGCGACGGCACGCTCGATCATGCCCAGCGCCTCGTCGAGATTCACGCCCTTCTCGACCATCGTGTAACCGAGATAGTTGAGCACCTGCGGGTGATCGGGGTTCAGCTCCAGCGCGCGGCGGAAATCGGCCTCGGCCCTGGACCAGTTGTCCAGCCGTTCATGCGCGATGCCCCGCACGTAATACGCGAACCAGTTCGGGTTGTCGTGCTCTTCCAGCAGGGCGATGGCGCGGTCATAGGCGGCGATCGCCTCCTTGTATTTCTCCTGCTCGCGGTACAGATCGCCCGCCGCCACGTGGATTTCCACGATCTCGGGAAACCGCGCGGCCAGCTGGGCCAGCACCTCTGCCGCGGCGTCGGGCTTGCCGGTGGCGCGCAGCGCCTCGGCGCGGCCCAGCTCGGCAATGTAGAAGGCCGGGTCGTCACGCGGCACGTTGGCATAGGCCTCGATGGCGAGCGCGTAGCGTTCCATGCTCGCCAGCGTCTCGGCCGCGGTGATGGTGGCCTGCACATGGTCCGGGTCGATGGCCTCGGCGGCGCGCGCATAGATCAGCACGACCTCGTCATTGGCCTCCTGCATGAGCGCGCGTGCCAGCGAAAAGAACACCTCGGCCACCCCGTCCCGCGGCCCCTCGACCGTCGTGAAGGACACCGTTTCCCCGGCCTCCAGCCGCGCGCGCAGCGCCGCGATCCCGGGGTCGGGCGTCGTGCTGCCGAACGTGTCGTCGAGAACGCTCAGCGCGCGGTCCGTCTCGCCCAGTTGGCTCAGCACCTGCGCCCAGGCCACGACGCCGCTGCGGGTGCGCTGCACCTGCCCGTCGGATTCGCCGGAAAACACCCGGTCCGCGGCCTCGAAATCGCCGACAACCGCCAGCGCCAGCGCCTTGTGATAGAGCGCGAAATTGCGCAGCCCCTTTTCCTCTGCCAGCGCGTCGATCCGCTTCAGCGCCGCCGACATGTCGCCGCGCCCCAGCTCGGCCCAGGCCGCGACCATGCCGTCGGCAAGCTCGCCCGCCCCGCGCCCCGCCTCGATGCGCTCTAGCAGCCCGGCCCAGTCCTCGTTCCGCGCCGCCTCGACGATGAGCGGGATCTGCGCGATCTGGCTCTGCGCGCCCTCGGCCTCCATCTTGCGCGCCACGGCCGCCGCCCGGTCCACCTGTCCCAGCGCCATATAGGCGAAGGCGGCGTTCTCCAGGACCTCGACATTGCCCGGGTCGCGCGTCAGCACCTGCGCGTAATACTGTGCCGCAGCGGCGAAATCACCCTGTGCGCGGGCGTTTTGCGCCGCGAGATAGGCACCCGACGGCGCCTGCGCCGCCCCCTGCGTGCCCAGCGTCACAAAAACGGCGAGCGCGGCCAGAAACCTGCGATGCGTCACGATGGGGCCCCTTCTTGCTGCAAACCACCGGGCAAACCTAATGTGCCGCCCGGTCCAAGGCAATGCGGCGCGGCCCGTCGCGCGCGCCGCCGCCGATCACGCCTGCGTCACATGTTGGGATAGTTCGGCCCGTCGCCACCCTGCGGCGTGACCCAGGTGATGTTCTGGCTCGGGTCCTTGATGTCGCAGGTCTTGCAATGCACGCAGTTCTGGAAATTGATGACGAAGCGCGGGTCGCTGCCCTCCTCGTGCACCACCTCGTAGACACCCGCCGGGCAGTAGCGCTGCGCCGGCTCGGCGTATTCCGGCAGGTTGACACGGGTCGGCACCTCCGGGTCGCCCAACCGCAGGTGACAGGGCTGGCTCTCCTCGTGATTGGTCATCGAGAAGCTCACGTTGGTCAGCCGGTCAAAGCTCAGCCTGCCGTCGGGCTTGGGATAGTCGATCGGCTTGTGATCGCTCGCTTTTCCGGTCGCCTCGGCGTCCGACTTGCCGTGCCCCAGCGTGCCCAGCAGGCTGAACCCGGCGGTGTTGGTCCACATGTCGAAGCCGCCCACCGCGAGCGAGGTCAGAAGCCCGAATTTCGACCAAAGCGGCTTGACGTTGCGCACCTTTTTCAGGTCGCGGCCGATCGCGCCCTCGCGCACCTCGGTCTCATACGCGCTCAGCTCGTCGCTCGCGCGGCCCGCCTTGATCGCCTCGTGCGCGGCCTCGGCGGCGGCCTTGCCCGAGAGCATCGCGTTATGGTTGCCCTTGATGCGCGGCACGTTGACCATCCCCACCGAACAGCCCAGCAGCGCCACGCCCGGCGCCACCATTTTCGGCATCGACTGCCAGCCCCCCTCCGAGATCGCCCGCGCGCCATAGGCCACGCGCTTGCCCCCTGTCAGCAGGTCGGCGACCATCGGATGATGCTTGAACCGCTGGAATTCCATGTAGGGATAGAGATGCGGATTCGCGTAGTTGAGGTGCACCACGAAGCCCACGTAAACCTGGTTGTTCTCCAGATGGTAGATAAAGCTGCCGCCGCCCGCGTTCCTGCCCAGCGGCCAGCCCATCGTGTGGGTGACGCTGCCCTCGCGGTGCTTTTCGGGGTCCACCTCCCAGATTTCCTTCATGCCGAGCCCGTATTTCTGCGGCTCGACACCGCTGGCGAGGTCGTATTTCGCGATCACCTCCTTCGACAGGCTGCCGCGCACGCCCTCCGAGAGGAACACGTACTTGCCGTGCAGCTCCATTCCCGGCTCATAGTTCGGCCCCGGCGTGCCGTCCGGGTTGCGGCCGAATTCGCCCGCGACCACACCCCGGACCTCGCCACCGTCGCCATAGACCATCTCCGAGCAGGCCATGCCGGGGAATATCTCGACGCCCAGTTCCTCGGCCTGTTCGGCCATCCAGCGACAGACATTGCCCATCGAGACGATGTAATTGCCGTGGTTCGACATCAGCGGCGGCATCGGCCAGCCCGGCACCCGGACGCGGCCCGCCGCGCCCAGCATGTAGAAATTGTCGTCGCGCACCGGCACGTTCAGCGGCGCGCCACGCTCTTTCCAGTCGGGAATGAGCGCGTCGAGGCCAGAGGGGTCGAGCACCGCGCCCGACAGGATATGCGCGCCGACCTCCGAGCCCTTTTCCAGCACCACCACGTCGAGGCTCTCGTCGAGCTGCTTCAGCCGGATCGCGGCCGAGAGACCCGCAGGCCCCGCCCCCACGATCACCACGTCGTATTCCATCGCTTCGCGCGTTGCTTCGCTCATCGTCTCCATCCTCTTCCCGGGCCGCGCGCCGCGATCACTCGCTCTCGCGCAACAAAGTTGCGAGAGTGACTATCGTGCACCCGCTTGAGGCGTCAATTGAAACACGACGTTATGACATGCCGAAACCGGCAATTTGTCACGTTCGCGGCCATGTTCGCGCGTGAAACCCGCAGCCCCGGCGATCCCCTCTTGCAATCGGGCGCGCGCTTCGTGCAATCTCGATCGCACAATTGGAAACCACCAACGGGGCTGCGGGTTCGCGGCCCCTCTTGCGATGATGGACGCGCGCGATGGAAAAGATACCGATGACGGCCGCCGGTCACGAAGCGCTGGAAAAGGAGCTCAAGCACCTCAAGTCGGTCGAGCGTCCCGCCATCATCCGCGCCATCGCCGAGGCGCGCGAGCATGGCGATCTCAGCGAGAACGCCGAATACCATTCCGCCAAGGAAAAACAGTCCTTCATCGAGGGCCGCATCAAGGAGGTCGAGGGCATCCTCAGCCTCGCCGAGGTGATCGACCCCAAGCGTCTGTCGGGCACCATCAAGTTCGGCGCCACCGTGACCCTGATCGACGAGGACACCGAGGCCGAGCACACATGGCAGATCGTCGGCGAACACGAGGCCAATATCGAGAAGGGCCTGCTCAACATGAGATCACCCATCGCCCGTGCGCTCATCGGCAAGGAAGAAGGCGACAGCGTCGAGGTGCGCACGCCCGGCGGCGAGCGGTCCTACGAGGTGGTCAAGATCGCCTATATCTGAGGCAAAGGCCCGGCACATGGCCCCATCATCCGATCCCCCGCCGCGCCCCGCGGCCCCCGCGCCCCGCGAGCGGCTGACCACGGTCGAGATCACCGCCGCGATCCTGTCGGTGGCGTGGCTCGCCGGGGCGGCGGTCTATTTCATCGTGCTTGCGCCCGGCCCCGAGTCGGCGGGCAGCGCGCTGCATTTCGTGACCGTGCTGATCGCGGTGTTCATGCCGGTGGCGATGCTGTGGGTGGGGGCCACCGCCGCCCGCGCCAGCCGCACCATGCGCGAGGAAAGCGCGCGGCTGCGCGCCGCCATCGACGCCATCCGCGAGGCCTATATCAGCCAGAGCAAGTCGCTCGGCCCGACGGTGGACAAGACCGTGGCCCAGAAGCTCGACGAGATCGTGGCCGCCCAGCGCAAGACCGAGACCGCGCTCGCCACCTTTTCCTCGGTCCGCGCCGAAGAGCCGCCACGCCCGGTTCATCCCGCGCCCGCCGCGCCGGATCCGTCCTCGGGCCAGGTCGTGCTGCCGCTCGGCACCCCCGCAGAAGAGACCGCGCCGCCGCTCGAACGCAGCGATTTCATCCGCGCGCTCAATTTCCCCGAAAGCCCCGAGGACAAGGCCGGGTTCACCGCGCTGCGCCGCGCGCTCAAGGACCGGCCCACCGCACAGCTCGTGCGCGCCGCGCAGGACGTGCTCACCCTGCTGGCGCAGGACGGCATCTACATGGACGATATGCGCCCCGACATGGCCCGCCCCGAGATATGGCGCCGCTTCGCCGCCGGCGAGCGCGGCCGCGCCGTCGCCGCCCTGGGCGGTATCCGCGATCGCTCGTCGCTGGCGCTCACCGCGGCGCGGATGAAACAGGACGCGATCTTTCGCGACGCGGCGCACCATTTCCTGCGGCTTTTTGACCGGATGGTATCGGACTTCGCCGAGACAGCGACCGATGCCGAGATATCCAACCTCTCCGAAACCCGCACCGCCCGCGCCTTCATGCTGCTGGGGCGGGTCAGCGGGACATTCGCCTGAGGGGGAGGCACGCGCCAATCGCACCCCCTCACCTCTCTTGCCCCGGGGTGGGTTCCGCGTCATGATGCGCGCTTGAGGAGGCCGGTCCATGCGCAAGTTTCTCGTGGTGCTCGACGACAGCCGCGAATGTCTCAACGCCATTCGCTTTGCGGCGATGCGCGCGTCGCGTACCGGCGGCGGCGTCGAGGTGCTCGCGGTGATCCCTCCCGAGGAATTCAACCACTGGATCGGCGTGGGCGACATCATGCGCGAAGAGGCGCGCGAGCGCATCGAGGCGCATTTCGAGGTGTTTGCCAAGTGGATGCGCGACAAGCAGGGGGTCGATCCCGAGCTGATCATCCGCGAGGGCGAGCCGGTTGCCGAGATCATGGCGCAGGTCCGCGACGATCCCGAGATCGGGGTGCTCGTGCTCGGCGCCGCCTCGGACAAGAAGGGGCCGGGGCCGCTGGTCACGCAACTGACTCGAAATGCCGGCGGGCTGCCGATCCCGATCACCATCGTGCCGGGCGACCTCGGCAAGGACCGGCTCGAGGCGATCACCTGAGCGCCGCGAACCTCGCGGTTCGCCGCCCGAACCTGTCGGTTCGCACCGGCGGGCGCATGTTTAGAATCGTTCCAAACCTTGACTCGCGGCCCGCCCGCGCGCATATCTTCCTTAGCTGAAAAAGGGGCCTCCGATGTTCATCCAGACCGAATCCACACCCAACCCCGCGACGCTCAAGTTCCTCCCGGGCGAGGCCGTACTCGAAGGCGGCACCGCCGATTTCCCGAGCGCGGAGGGCGCCGAGGCCTCGCCTCTGGCGGCGCGAATCTTTCGCGTTCCGGGGATTGCGGGGGTGTTCCTGGGCAACGATTTCGTCACCGTGACCAAGGCGGACGGCACCGAGTGGGACCATGTCAAGCCGGCCATCCTCGGCGCGATCATGGAGCATTACCAATCCGGTCAACCGGTCATGGCCCAAGAGGGCGGCGGTGCCTCTGGCCACGCGGATCATAGCGGCGAAGACTCGGAAATCGTGGGCCAGATCAAGGAGTTGCTCGATACCCGCGTGCGCCCTGCCGTGGCGCAGGACGGTGGTGACATCACCTTTCACGGGTTCGAGCGCGGGGTGGTCTATCTCCATATGCAAGGCGCCTGCGCGGGCTGCCCGTCCTCGACCATCACGCTGAAGATGGGCATCGAGAACCTGCTGCGCCACTACATCCCCGAGGTGACAGAGGTGCGCCCCGTTGGGCTCTGAACGCCTGACATTGGGCTTTGACACGTCGGCCGCGCATTGCGCGGCCGCTTTGCTGTCGGGTGGGCGGGTTCTGGCCGCCCGCGCCGAAGAGATGGGCCGCGGTCAGGCCGAGCGGCTGATGCCGCTTCTGGAGGAGGTGCTGGCCGAGGCGGGCGCGGCGTGGCGCGATCTCGACCGGATCGGGGTCGGCATTGGCCCCGGCAATTTCACCGGCATCCGCATCTCGGTGGCCGCGGCACGGGGGCTGGCGCTGTCGCTGGATATTTCCGCGTTTGGAATCAGCACTTTCGATGTGATCCGCGCGCTGGGAGGCGGCGGCACGCCCGCCGTTCCCGCGCCGCGTGGCATGGCGCATGTCCTCGGTTCCGGCGCGGTCCCGGCGCTGATCCCCGCGTCCGAACTGTCCGATCCCGCCGGGCCGCCGCCGCCTTCGGAGATGGCGCGGATGATCGCGCTGCTGGCCCGCGATGCCCCCGCCCACGCGCCGCCGCCCGCGCCGCTTTATGTCCGGCCCGCCGATGCCGCGCCCGCCCGGGACGCACCGCCTGTGATCCTCGATGACGCCTGAGACCCTGTGCGCCACCCACGCCCGCGCCTTCGCGGGGCAGGGGCGGGGATGGTCGGCGGCGGAATTCGCGGCGCTTCTGGACAGCCCGCATACCTTTGTCGTGGGCGATGCGCGCGCCTTTGCCCTGGGCCGGGCGATCGCGGAGGAGGCGGAATTGCTGACGCTGGCCACCGACCCGGTTCACCGGCGCACGGGCCTCGCCCGCGCCGCGCTCTCCGCCTTCGAGACCGAGGCGAGGGCGCGCGGCGCGGTGCGCGGCTTTCTCGAGGTGGCCGCCGACAACGCCGCGGCCCGCGCCCTCTATGCCGCCGCCCGCTGGCGCGAATGCGCCCGCCGCGCGGCGTATTATCCGCGCGTGGGCGGGGCGGCGGCGGATGCGCTCATCCTGGAAAAGCCCCTCGGCTGAGCCGCGCGTGTTCGTGCATTACGAAAGACGCTTTTCGGCAACAAGAATTTACCGCCTGCCCCGGTCGCAAACCGTGCCGCTCCCTTGCATATCGTGGTGGCATGGGGCTAACAATCATCATGCAGATTTATCTCCCCATCGCCGAGGTTTCCGTCAATGCATTCCTGCTGTTGGGGCTTGGCGGGATCGTGGGCGTGCTGTCAGGCATGTTCGGGGTTGGCGGCGGATTTCTGATGACGCCGCTGCTGTTCTTCATCGGCATCCCGCCCGCCGTCGCGGTGGCCACCGAGGCCAACCAGATCGTCGCCTCGTCGTTTTCGGGCGTGCTGGCGCATCTGCGACGAAAGACCGTCGATCTGAGGATGGGCACGGTGTTGCTGGTGGGCGGGCTATTTGGTGCGGCGCTGGGCGTGGTGCTGTTCAACTACCTGAAATCGCAGGGTCAGGTCGATCTTCTGGTCAAGCTGTGCTACGTCGTCTTTCTCGGCGTGATCGGCGGGATGATGTTCATCGAGAGCCTGCGCGCGATCCGAAGTACCCGCCGCGGCGCGGCCCCCAAACGCAAGAAGCACGGGTGGGTGCACGGGCTGCCCTTCAAGATGCGGTTCCGCACCTCGGGACTCTATATCTCGGTGATCCCGCCGCTGCTGGTCGGGGTGGCGGTCGGTGTGCTCGCCGCGATCATGGGGGTGGGCGGCGGCTTTATCATGGTGCCGGCGATGATCTATCTGCTGGGAATGCCGACCAAGGTGGTGGTGGGCACGTCGCTGTTTCAGATCATCTTCGTCACCGCCTTTACCACGCTCCTGCACGCCACCACCAACTTCACCGTTGATGTCGCGTTGGCGGTGCTCTTGCTCGTGGGGGGCGTGATCGGTGCGCAGTTCGGCACCATGATCGGCACCCGGATGAAGGCCGAGCAGCTGCGTGTCCTGCTGGCGTTGATGGTGCTCGTGGTCTGCGGCAAGCTGGCCTTTGACCTGCTGGTGATGCCGTCGGAGCTCTATTCCATCGCCTCGGGCACGGGGGGGCACTGATGCTGCGCCTCGGGCTCCTCCTGTGTCTGGTGGCGCTGCCGCTGCGGGCCGAAGAGGTGGTGCTGGGCCTGTCGAAGGATCGGGTGGCGATCACCGCCACCTTCGAGGGCTCGGACATTCTCATCTTCGGCGCGGTCAAGCGCGAGGCCCCGATCCCGGAGGTGCCGCTCGACGTGGTGATCACCGTGTCCGGGCCGTCGAAGCCGGTAACCGTCCGGCGCAAGGAGCGGCGCTTCGGCATCTGGATCAACACCGCCGCTGTCGATCTCGACGCCGCGCCCACCTTCTATGCGGTGGCCACGAGCGGGCCGCTCGATCAGGTGCTGACCGAGACCGAGGACCTGCGCCACCGGGTCTCGATCCCGCGTGCGATCCGTTCGGTCGGCGCGGCGAGCATGGCCGAGGATGCGGGGAGGTTTACCGACGCGTTGATCCGCATCCGCGAGCGCAAGGATGCCTACCAGCTATTGGAAAACGCCGTCGCCCTCGACGAGCAGACGCTGTTTCGTACTGCGATCAGCCTGCCCGCCAACCTGACCGAGGGGGCCTACGCGACGCGGATTTTCCTCACCCGCGAGGGGCGCGTGGTGTCGCAGTTCGAGACGGTGATCGACGTGCGCAAGGTGGGGCTGGAGCGTTGGCTCTTTACCCTGTCGCGGCAGCAGCCGCTGGCCTATGGGCTGATGTCTCTGGCGATCGCGATCGCCGCCGGTTGGGCTGCGTCGGCCGCGTTCCGCGTGCTGCGGCGGACGTGAACGGCGGGCCAGGGGGCCTCAGGCGGTGCGCGCGGCGTGCCATTGGCGCACCATTTCTGCCGGTGTGCCGTCGCCGGGGGCGAACCGGTGCAGCGCGGCGAGGCGGCGGCAATCGAGGGTGATGTGCTGATGTGCGTCCCGGGGGGCGGGGCGGGTCTCGATATGCGCGCCCGCCGCCTGTGCCAGCGCCGTCATCGCCACCGGGCCGGGCGCGGCGATGTTGAGCGCCTCGGGCAGCGGCCCGGGATGGCGGCATAGCGTGGCGAGCACGGCGGCGAGCGTCGCCGGGCCGATATAGGAGCGCACCGGTCCGCCACCATCGGCAAAGCGGTCGATCACCACCGCGCCGCCCGGCCCGGCGCGCGCCACGTTGAGCAAGAGCGCATCCGCCCCGGCCACGTTGCCGATGCGCATCGCGCAGATGTCGAGGCCGCGCGCGCGCCACGGCGCGCAGGCGGTCTCCATCTCCAGCTTGGCGGAACCATAGGCGTTGACCGGGGCGCGAGGGGCGTCCTCGGTGAACGGGATGCTGCCGCCCGCGCCGTAGACCGCCGAGGACGAGGCCAGCAGCACGCGGGCCACGCCCGCGCGCAGGCCCGCGTCGAGCGTGGCCTCGGCGATGTGGCGGTTAAGGCCGAGGTCGCGCCCCGGCCCCGGCGTCACGCCGGCGAGCGCCACGATTGCGGCGGGGCGGCGGCCCGTTTCCGCGATATGGGTGAGCAATGCGCCCGGCCCGTCGAGCGGATCCCACGCCAGCGCGCCCGGCGGGGCCGCGCGGCGGTATTGCGGGATCAGCCCGAGGCCGGGGGCCACGTCCTGCCAGCAGGCGCACAGCATCCGCCCGACGCGACCCGAAGCCCCGGTGAGAAGGATGGATGTGTCTGACTTGTCGGTCATTCCCGGCCCGTCCGTTTGCTACGATGCCGGGCCCGCCCGGGCATTCGCCCCCACCCGTCTAGCAAGCAACGCGGCGCAGCGGCAAGAGACGCGTGCCGGGCGATGCTTGCCCCGGGTCCGGGGATCGGCTAGCGTCCGGTCTTGCAGGGGAGTCCCGCCTTGGGGACTGAGAGGCTGACAGGTGGTGACACCGGTGATGCGACCCTTTGAACCTGACCCAGTTGATACTGGCGTAGGAAGCTGAGGAACCGCGCGCACCCCTGGTGGTCTGCCGGTTCCGAACCGGGATCGCGACCTGCGCCCCGATGCTCCCCGGCCACGGCTCATCTGGTCTCTTTGGCACCGTGCAACGAGGAGCACCAAGCATGACCATCCGCAACCAGGATATATCCCCCAGCGTGACCACCGGCCCCTTGCCCGCGTCGCGCAAGATTTACGTTGCAGGCTCACTGCACCCGGACACCCGCGTGCCGATGCGCGAGATTTCCACCCATCCGACGGCGGGCGAGGGGCCGCTGCCGGTCTATGACAGTTCGGGCGCCTATACCGACCCGGAGGCCGCGATCGACGTGGGCCAGGGGCTGCCGCCCCTGCGCCGCGAGTGGATCATGGCGCGCGGGGATGTGGAGCGGTATCCGGGCCGCCGTGTGAGGCCGGAGGATAACGGCTTTGTTTCGGCTGACCGGCTGGTGCCGGAATTTCCGATGCAGGCGGCTCCCCTGTGCGGCGCGGCGGGCATTGCGCCCACGCAACTGGCCTATGCGCGGGCCGGGAACATCACGCCGGAGATGGAATTCGTGGCGATCCGCGAGAACCAGTTGCGCGAGGCGAGCGTAGCGGCGCGCGACGGCCACGACTGGGGCGCGAACATCCCCGATCATGTGACGCCCGAATTCGTGCGGTCCGAGATCGCGGCGGGCCGCGCCATCATCCCGGCCAATATCAACCATCCCGAGCTTGAGCCGATGGTCATCGGGCGCAATTTCCTCGTGAAGGTGAATGCCAACATGGGCACCTCCGCCGTCACCTCGTCGATGGAGGAAGAGGTGGAAAAGCTGGTCTGGGCGATCCGCTGGGGGGCCGATACGGTGATGGACCTCTCGACCGGGCGCAACATCCACAACACCCGCGAATGGATCATCCGCAACAGCCCCGTCCCCATCGGCACGGTGCCGATCTACCAGGCGCTGGAAAAGGTGAATGGCGTTGCAGAGGATCTGACATGGGAGGTGTTTCGCGACACGCTGATCGAGCAGGCGGAACAGGGGGTGGATTACTTCACCATCCACGCGGGCGTGCGCCTGCACATGGTGCCGATGACGGTGGAGCGGGTGACGGGGATCGTCTCGCGCGGCGGCTCGATCATGGCGAAATGGTGCCTGCACCACCACCGCGAGAGCTTTCTCTACGAGCATTTCGAGGAAATCTGCGATATCTGCCGCCAGTACGACGTGAGCTTTTCGCTGGGGGATGGCCTGCGCCCCGGATCGGTCGCCGATGCCAATGACGCCGCGCAGTTTGCCGAGCTGGAGACGCTTGGGGAGCTCACGAAAACCGCCTGGGGCCGGGATTGCCAGGTGATGATCGAGGGGCCGGGCCATGTGGCGATGCACAAGATCAAGGAGAACATGGACAAGCAGCTTGAGTGCTGCCATGAGGCGCCGTTCTACACGCTGGGGCCGCTCACCACCGACATTGCGCCGGGCTATGACCATATCACCAGCGGCATCGGCGCTGCGATGATCGGCTGGTTCGGCTGCGCGATGCTGTGCTACGTCACGCCCAAGGAGCACCTTGGCCTGCCCGACCGCGACGATGTGAAAACCGGCGTCATCACCTACAAGATCGCGGCCCATGCCGCCGATCTGGCCAAGGGGCTGCCCGGCGCGCAACGGCGCGATGACGCGCTGTCGCGCGCGCGCTTCGAATTCCGCTGGGAGGATCAGTTCAACCTGTCGCTCGACCCCGAGACGGCGCGTGATTTCCACGACCAGACCCTGCCCAAGGAGGCGCACAAGGTGGCGCATTTCTGCTCGATGTGCGGGCCGAAATTCTGCTCGATGCGGATCAGCCACGACATCCGCGCCGAGGCGCAGAAAGAGGGCATGGCGGCGATGGCCGAGAAGTACCGTGAAGGCGGCGATCTCTACCTGCCGGTCGCCAGTGGCGAAGACGGCTAGAGCGTGTCGCGTTCATTCGCATTCACGCGACACGCTCTAACTACTTGATTTCGCATGTTAAAGGAGCTCAAAACCGGGTCCCACTTTTGAGCAACATGCTCTAAAACGGAAAACGCCGCCCGGGATGATCCCCGGGCGGCGCCTGTCCTGTCCCTCGCGTGCGACCGGCGTCAGGCCGCGAGCGCGCGTTTCGCCTGATCGACGATGGCGGCAAAGGCCGCCGGCTCGTGCACGGCGAGATCGGCGAGTACCTTGCGATCCACCTCGACACCGGCGAGGCTCAGCCCGTTGATGAAGCGCGAATAGGTCAGCGATTCGTCCTGGGCGCGCACCGCGGCGTTGATCCGCTGGATCCACAGCGCGCGGAAATTGCGCTTGCGGTTCTTGCGGTCGCGCGTGGCGTACTGGTTGGCCTTGTCGACGGCCTGGGCGGCCACCTTGAAGGTATTCTTGCGGCGGCCGTAATAGCCCTTGGCCGCAGTGGTGACTTTCTTGTGGCGAGCGTGGGTAACGGTCCCACCTTTGGTGCGTGACATCTCTCAAATCCTCCTTAACGCGAATACGGCATCATCGGCTTGATGATCTGCTCATCGGCCTTGCTCAGCGTGGTCGTGCCACGCGCGTTGCGGATGAATTTGTTGCTGCGCTTGATCATCCCGTGGCGCTTTCCGGCCTGGGCGGTGATGATCTTGCCAGTGGCGGACACCTTGAACCGCTTCTTGCAGCTCGACTTGGTCTTCATCTTGGGCATTTCCGGCTCCTTTGTAGGTCGGTCGTCCCGCTTGTCTCGGCATGCCTCTTCGGGCCGGACCAGCGGATTGAGCGCGCCGTATACGCCAGCACCGGGCATTGTGCAAGAGCGGCCAGCGCGGCGATCACGGCAGGTAGCGGGCCATCACGTCGAGGATGACGGCGGGCAGTTCGGCGAGGGTGTAGCCGCCGGGCTTTTGCGAGATCGCCCAGATGATCATCCCGCCCGCGATCACAAGCACCAGCGCGCCGACGCGCGGTTTGCGCGCCTCCGACAGCGCCGAGAGCAGCGAGGGCACCGAAAACACGCCGAGCACCAGCCCGATCGCCATCGCCAGATCCGCATCCATCGACACACCCCCCGCAGGATACCTGCAACGACGTGATTATCCCGGATCGGTGGCGTAGATCAAACTTTCCTTGCAGGGCGCGATGCGCAGGATGTTGGTGGTGCCGGGCACGTTGAAGGGCACGCCCGCGGTAACGACGATCTGGTCGCTCTCGTCGGCATAGCCCTGCGCACGCGCCGCGCGCGCGGCGTTGAGCACCGCCAGCTTGAACCGGGTGAGCTGGTCGGTCATCACGCAGTTCACCCCCCAGGTCAGTGCCAGGCGTCGGGCGGTGGTACGCAGGCTGGTCAGCGCGATGATCGGCACATGCGGACGCTCGCGCGCCGTCAGCAGCGCGGTTGTGCCCGATTCGGTATAGCAGCAGATCGCCTTGATATCGGTGGTCTCGGCGATCTCGCGCGCGGCCACGACGATGGCGTCGGCGATGCTCTGGCGGTTGACGCGGCGGCTGGCCTCGATCACCTCGTGATAGGTGGGGTCGCTTTCCACCTCGCGCGCCACGTTGTCCATCGTGGTCACCGCCTCCACCGGGTAGTCGCCGGCCGCCGATTCGGCCGAGAGCATGATCGCGTCCGCCCCCTCGTAGATCGCGGTGGCCACGTCCGAGACCTCGGCGCGGGTGGGCATCGGGCTCTCGATCATCGATTCGAGCATCTGCGTGGCGACGATCACCGGCTTGGCCGCCGCGCGGCACTTGCGCACCAGCCGTTTCTGGATCGGCGGCACGTTCTGCACCGGCAGTTCCACCCCGAGATCGCCGCGCGCCACCATGATCCCGTCCGAGACGGCGAGGATGTCGTCAAAGCACGTCACCGCGGCCGGTTTCTCGATCTTCGACAGGATCGCCGCGCGCCCCCGCACCAGTGTGCGTGCCTCGTTCACGTCCTCGGGGCGCTGCACGAAGCTGAGCGCGAGCCAGTCCACGCCAAGCTCGCAGGCGAATTCCAGGTCGGCGCGGTCCTTGTCCGACAGCGCGGCCACGGGCAGCACCACGTCGGGCACGTTGACGCCCTTGCGGTTGGAAATGATCCCCCCGACGATGACCTCGCATTCGGCGAAATCGGCGGCGCATTCCTTTACCCGCAGCCGGATCTTGCCGTCGTTGATCAGCAGGTTCGCCCCCGGCTCCAGTGCCGCGAAAATCTCTGGATGAGGCAGGCAGACGCGGGTGGCATCGCCCTCCGCCTCGTCGAGGTCGAGCCGGAACGCCGCGCCCTCGATCAATTCCTCCTCGCCGCGGGCAAAGGTGCCGACCCGCAGTTTCGGACCCTGCAGGTCGGCGAGGATGGCGATGGGGCTGTTCATTTCCGCCTCGATCTCGCGGATGATGCGATGGCGCTCGGCGATCTCGTGGTGCTCGCCGTGGCTCATGTTGAGGCGGAACACATCCGCGCCGGCCTCGTGCAGCGCGCGGATGGTGGCGTAATCGGACGAGGCCGGGCCGAGCGTGGCCACGATCTTGACATTGCGATGCCGTCTCATCTGCTGTCCTCCTGCTGAAATCGGAAATTGTTATCGCTAACGGTGCGTCGGGGGCGTTATGACCCAATTCCCTTTTCCCGGCAACTGTCCTAGAGCAGGCGGACGCCAAATACCAACCCGGATCATGCATCAACCATATCACATCGAGGGCGGATCGCGCCCCGCCCGCTGGCTCGTGACCTGCGATCACGCCACCAACGCCGTGCCCGGTTTCGTCGGCGGCGGCAGCCTTGGCATCGCGCCCGAAGACATGGCGCGCCACATCGCCTATGACGTGGGCGCGGCAGGCGTGGCCCGCGCGCTGGCCACCGCGCTCGACGCCCCGGCGATCCTGTCGAATTTCTCGCGGCTGGTGATCGACCCGAATCGCGGCGAGGACGATCCCACCCTGATCATGAAGCTCTACGATGGCACGGTGATCCCGGCCAACCGGCATGTCAGCGACGAGGATTTCGCGCGCCGGCTGAACCGGCTCTACCGGCCCTATCACACCGCGCTGGCCGAGTTGGCGGCGCGGCGCGACGACACGGTGATCGTTTCGGTCCACAGCTTCACGCCGCAATTCCGGGGCCGTCCGCCGCGCCCGTGGCATATCGGGCTGCTCTACGCCGCCGACACACGGCTGGCCTGGCCGCTGGTCGCGCGGCTGCGCGAGGAACCGGGGCTCTGCGTCGGTGACAACGAGCCCTATGGCGGCCACCTGCCCGGCGACAGCATCGCCCGCCACGCCATCGCCTTTGAGCGGCCCAACGTGCTGATCGAGCTGCGCAACGACCTGATCGGGACGCGCGCGGCGCAGGCGGCCTGGGGCGCGCGGCTGGCGCCGATCCTCGCCGGGGTGGCCGCGCGGGCGGGTGTCTGAGGGGCCTTGCGCGGCGCGCCCGCCCGGCCCATCTTTGCACCAAAGGGAGAGAGATCATGGACGACCGGACCCGGACCGAGCTGGAGGCCGCCGCGTTTCGCAGGCTGCGCGCCCACCTGATGGACAAGCGCACCGACGTGCAGAATATCGACCTGATGAACCTCGCGGGGTTCTGCCGCAATTGCCTGAGCCGCTGGTATCAGGAGGCCGCGCATGAGCGCGGCATCGAGATGTCCAAGCAAGAGGCGCGCGAGATCTATTACGGGATGCCCTATGCCGAGTGGAAGGCGCGTTACCAGACCGACGCCGACGCCGAGAAGAAAGCGGCGTTCGATGCCGCCTTCGCGGAGAATGTCGGCAAAGACGGGTAGGGGAGGTCTTCTTGGCGGAAATACCCATGATCCCGTCCGCGCGGCCGGGCCGGGCGCCATGAACGGCGGCTACCGGCTGCATTACGCGCCCGACAACGCCTCGCTCATCGTGCGGCTCGCGCTCGAGGAACTGGGCGTGCCCTACCGCACCGTGCTGGTGGATCGCCGGGTGCGGGCGCAGAAGTCGCCGGCCTATCTGGCGCTCAACCCCGCGGGGCTGATCCCCGTGCTTGAGACGCCGGACGGCCCCGTGTTCGAGACCGGCGCGATCCTTTTGTGGCTGGCGGACCGGCATCGCGCGCTTGTGCCCGCGCCGGGCGATCCGGCGCGCGGGACGGCGCTCAAGTGGCTGTTTTACCTGTCGAACACGCTGCACCCGGCGTTGCGGATGATCTTCTACCCCGATCAATACACCGGCGGGGACAGGGCCATGCAGGCGGCGCTGCGCGCGCATATGCAGGGTGCGGTGGTGCGCCATCTCGACATGCTCGACCGCGCGGCGGGTGACGATGCGGCGCTGTTCAGCGGCACCGAACCCACCGTGTTGGGGCTCTATCTTGGCCCCGTCTTGCGCTGGGCCGCGCTCTACCCGGCGGGCGAGACCGACTGGTTCGACCTGTCGCGCTGGCCGCGGCTCGGGGCGCTGGCCCGCGATCTGGAGGCCCGCGACAGCACCCGCGCCGCCATCGCCGCCGAGGGGTTGGGGGCGCGGCCCTTCACCGCGCCGGAACATCCCGACCCGCCGGAGGGCGTGGCGCTTTGAGCCGCGCGCATGTCATCCCCACGGCACCGAACGGTCGCTTTCGGACAAGTGGCGCGGCGGGAAAGACCCGATAACGCACGCGATCAGGGAGCGCGCATCATGTTTCTGTCTGTCTTCGAGATGTTCAAGGTCGGCATCGGCCCGTCCTCGTCACACACGATGGGGCCGATGGTGGCCGCCGCGCGCTTTCTCGACCGGATGCGCGCCGAGCCGTTCCATTACGCGGGGCTCAAGGGGTCGTTGCACGGCTCGCTCGCCTTTACCGGGGTCGGCCACGCGAGCGACCGGGCGACGATCCTCGGGCTGGCGGGGTTTCGCCCCGACACCTATGATGCCGAGGCCGCCGAGGAGGTGCTCGAACAGATTCGCGAGACCCACAAGGTCACGCCGCCGGGACTGCCGGAGCTGAAATTCCACCCCAAGGACGATCTGCAATTCGATTTCGGGCCGAACCTTCCGGGCCATGCCAACGGCATGATCCTGATGGCGACCGATTCGCAGGGCGACGTGATCCTGCAAGAGACCTATTACTCCATTGGCGGCGGCTTCGTGATGACCGAGGCCGAGCTGGCCGCGGGCCGCAACACCGCCGAGGGCGACCCGGTGCCCTATCCGTTCAAATCCGCGGCAGAGATGCTGGAGATGGCCGAACGCTCGGGCAAGAGCATCGCCGAGATGAAGCGCGCCAACGAGGTTGCCCGGGGCGGGCCGGAAAACCTGCGCTCTGGCGTGGTGCGTATCTGGCAGGTGATGGACGATTGCATCGAGCGGGGGCTGAATTCCGATGGGGTGCTGCCCGGCGGGCTGGGCGTCAAGCGCCGGGCCAAGGGCATCCGCGACGCGCTGATCGCCGAGCGCGGCACCAACCTGAGCGCCCCGCACAAGATCAACGACTGGATGAGCGCCTACGCGATGGCCGTCAACGAGGAGAACGCCGCCGGCGGGCAGGTGGTGACGGCCCCCACGAACGGCGCGGCGGGCGTGGTGCCGGCGGTCATGAAGTACTGGCTGGAGCATGTGCCGGGCGCGCATGAGGGCCGGATCGAGGATTTCCTGCTGACCGCCGCCGCGATCGGCGGTCTGGTAAAGTTCAACGCGTCGATCTCGGGCGCCGAAGCGGGGTGCCAGGCCGAGGTGGGCAGCGCCTCGGCGATGGCGGCGGCCGGGCTCTGCGCGGTGCTGGACGGTACGCCGCAGCAGATCGAGAACGCCGCCGAAATCGCGCTGGAGCATCACCTCGGCATGACCTGCGACCCGGTGAAGGGGCTCGTGCAGGTGCCCTGCATCGAGCGCAACGGGCTGGGCGCGATAAAGGCCGTTTCGGCGGCGTCGCTGGCGCTGCGGGGGGACGGCACGCATTTCGTGCCGCTCGACGCCTGCATCGAGACCATGCGCCAGACCGGCGCGGACATGAGCGAGAAGTACAAGGAAACCTCGCTGGGCGGGCTGGCGGTGAACATCCCCAATTGCTGAGGGTATGGGGGCCTGGAACCGCGATCCGGGGGCTGGGCTGGTCTGGTCTGGCCTGGGCTGCTTG
This sequence comes from Roseovarius sp., assembly GCA_016278295.1. Classification (GTDB taxonomy): domain Bacteria; phylum Pseudomonadota; class Alphaproteobacteria; order Rhodobacterales; family Rhodobacteraceae; genus Roseovarius. Next base: position 18,656 of record JADQCC010000036.1, read on the forward strand.
TGCGGCTCCTCACCCGTTGGTCGGGACGTTTGCGCTATGCCATTCGTCGTCCGCCCGGCCCCAGTTCTACCGCGTGCCCCGCTCCAGCGCCGGGTAGCGCAGCCAAAGCGTGATCCCGCGCGCCACGAAGCTGAAAAGTAGGGCCGCCCACAGCCCGTGATTGCCGAAGGCGGGGACCAGAACGGCCACGGCCAGCGCATAGAGGGCGAGGCTCAGCGCCATCATGTTGCGCATGTCGCCGGTGCGGGTCGCGCCGATGAACACCCCGTCGAGCATGAAGGGCGCGAGCCCCAGCAACGGCGCGGCCACCGCGTAGGGCAGGAACACGCGCGCCTCGGCGCGCACCTCGGGGGCGGTGGTCATCAGGTCGATCGCCGCCTCACCGAACAGCGTATATACCGACGCGATACCGACGCAGATCGCCAGCGCCCACAGGCTCGCCAGCGACGCGCCTCGCCGCAGCGCCGCGATGCTGCGCGCGCCATAGGCCTGCCCGACGATGGCCTCGGCGGCGAAGGCAAAGCCGTCGAGCGCATGCGCGGTCACGTTGAGAAACTGCATCAACACCTGGTTGGCCGCCAGCGTCACGTCGCCAAACCCCGCGCCGAGAAACAGGAACGACACGAAGATCGCCTGCAACATCAGCGAGCGCAGCAGGATATCGCCGTTGACCGCCGCCATCACCCGCAGCCGCGCCGGATCGAACACCCGCGGCCAGTCGCGCCAGGCGGGCACGCCAAAGGCATCGCGGCAGAACCACAGGCCCAGCGCCAGCCCGCCCCATTCGGCGATCACCGTGGCGCGCGCCACGCCCTCCACTCCCCAGCCGAGCCCCAGCACGAACCAGACATCGAGGCCCACGTTGACGCCGTTCATCAGCACCTGAATGGCCAGCACCGCGCGGGTGCGTTCCTGCGCGACAAGCCAGCCGGTCATACCGAAGATCGCGATCATCGCGGGGGCCGACCAGACGCGGATTGCCATGTAGGAGCGCGCCAGCCCCTCCACTTCTTCGCTTCCGGGCGCGACGAGGAACGCGGCCGCAAAGAGCGGCCCCTGCACCGCGATCACCGCCGCGCCCCCCGCCAGCCCGATCATCAGCGCGCGCGTCAAGAGCGCCGCCACCTCGCCCGTCTGCCCCGCGCCGCGCGCCTGGCTGGTCAGGCCCGTGGTGCCCATCCTGAGAAACCCGAACGCCCAGTAGATCGCGGTCAGGATCACGGCGCCGAGGCCAACCGCGCCAATCGGCGCGGCCGCGCCCAATTGCCCGACCACGCCGGTATCCACCGCGCCGAGGATCGGCACCGTGGCGTTGGAGATCACGATGGGAATGGCGATCTTCAGGACGCGGGCATGGGTGACTGAGGGCGAGACTGGGCGGGCGGCCTCAGTCATCGCGGCGCGGCATCAGGAAATGGCCCGTCGCCTGCGCGATGGGGCGAGAGCGATTGTCCTGCCATGCCTCGACCCGGACCGAGGCATAGCGCCGCCCCGAGCGGTTGACCTGCGCGCGCGCATAGGCATCGCGCGGCAGGCCCGATCGCAGGTAATCGACGGTGAAATCTATGGTCTTGGGCAGGCGCGGCAGGTGGCCCCCGGTCAGCGTCTCGGGATCGACCGCGCCGCTCTCGATCTCTTCCCACAGCATCGACCAGCTCAGCCCGATGATCGAGGTGATCTCGAGAAACGCCGCCGTCGCCCCGCCATGCAGGGCGGGCAGGAGCGGGTTGCCGACGAGCTTTTCGTCGAACGGCATCACCGCGGTCAGCTCGTCCCCGCGCCGCTCGAATTCGACGCCGAGAAAGCGGATATACGGCACCCCGTCCACCAGCGCCTTCAATGCGGCGTCCCGGCGCTGCTTGACCACCTGCACCGGTTCGGGGCGGGGCCGCGCCATCACGCGCCCTCCACGGTAAAGGTGCCGGTGGCGGTGGCCACGGGGCGGTCCGCGTCGTCATCCATCGCGCGGGCGCGCACAAAGGCCACCGACCGGGTGACGTGATAGCATTCCGCCTCGGCACGGATCGCCTGCCCCGGCACGGCAGGGCGCATGTAGTCGATGCGCAGATCAATGGTGGCGGTGCCGCCGGGCGAGGCGGGGTGGCTCATTGCCGCCGCCCCGCAGCAGGTGTCCATCAGCGCCGAGACCGCGCCGCCATGAATCACCCCTGTCTCCGGGTCGCCGACGAGGCGCGCGTCGTAGTCCATTTCGATCCGTGCCGTGCCCCGGCCCATCGCGATCAGGCGCATACCCAGCGCGCGCGCGTGCGGCAGCGCCGCCATGAACTGTCTCGCGATCCGGGTCTTCTCGTCGTCCATGATCTCTCCCACGCGGGCTTTGGGCTCTTTATGGCGGGCAAAGCGGGCGGGCTGCAAGGGTCGCTGTTGCGCGGGCCGCGCATTGCTCCTAACCTTGGCCCATCAGGGAGGAGGCGATGTCCGACAACCGGCTGTCCTTCAAGGAAATGTGCGCGAAGTTCGACGTGACGCCGCGCACCCTGCGCTATTACGAGTATATCGAGCTGTTGCAGCCCGAGCGCGAAGGGCGTGCGCGTTGGTATGGGTTGCGCGAATGCGCGCGCATGACGCTGATCCTGAGGGGGCGGAAGTTCGGCTTTGCGCTCGAGGAAATCCGGCAATGGCTGCTCATCTACGAAAAGGACGGCACCGAGCCCCAGATGCGCCAGTGGATCGAGCTGGCCGACCGCCAGCTTGCCGAGCTGGCGGAACAACGCCGCCAGATAGATGAGGCGATGGACGAACTCAGGGCGCTGCGCGACGAGACCGCCGCCAGCCTCGGGTGATGCGTGGCTAAGAAAATTGCCCGGCTGCGCGATTGACCTTGCTTGATCTTACGTCAACCTGAAAGTGACGTGACGTAGCAGTTACGTAAAGCGGCACGCCTGTTGTAACGGTGGAACCGGAGGCGCAGATTGTCGTCAGACGATGCGCAAGAGGCCCTGCCATGACCGATGACGTAATGACAATCCGGCAGATGTGCGACGCGTTCGACGTGACGCCACGCACCCTGCGATTCTACGAATCCAAGGAACTGCTGTCGCCTGTCCGGCAGGGTCAGCGGCGGCTCTTTACCCGGCGCGACCGGGCCCGGCTCAAGCTCATCCTGCGCGGCAAGCGCTTTGGCTTCAGCCTGGAGGATCTGCGCCAGTTGCTCGATCTCTACGACCGGGGCGATCAGCAATACACGCAGATCGCCGCCGCCTATGAGGTCGCGCGCGAGCGGCTTGCCGATATGGAACGCCAGCGCGCCGAGCTGGACACCGCAATCGCCGAGCTGCGCGAACAGATGACATGGGGCGAGCGGATGCTTGCCTCGCTAAAGGACAACCGCGACGCCGCCGAGTGATACCGGCCCGGACATTCTTTTTGGGAGAGACAACCAGATGCCAAGCTACACCGCCCCCATCCGCGACATGCAGTTCATCCTGCATGATGTGCTGAACGTGTCGCAGCAGGACATTCCGGGCTACGCCGAGCTTGAGCCCGACTTCACCAGCGCGGTGCTGGAAGAGGCCGGCAAGATTTCCTCCGAGGTGCTTGCGCCGCTCAACCCGGTCGGTGACACCGAGGGCTGTGTGCTGGAGAACGGCGTGGTGCGGACGCCCAAAGGTTTCAAGGCGGCCTTCGACCAGGTTCGCGAGGGTGGCTGGCCCGCGCTCGACCTGCCCGAGGACTATGGCGGGCAGAACATGCCCTATGTGCTGGGCACGGCGGTGGGCGAGATGTTTTCGGCCGCCAACCAGGCATTCACCATGTATCACGGCCTCACCCACGGCGCCGCCTCGGCGATCCTCGCGCATGGCACGGACCAGCAAAAGACCACCTACCTGCCGAAAATGGCCAGCTGCGACTGGACCGGCACGATGAACCTGACCGAGCCGCATTGCGGCACCGATCTGGGCCTGATGCGCACCAAGGCCGATCCGCAGGACGACGGCAGCTACAAGGTGACGGGGCAGAAGATCTTCATCTCGTCGGGCGAGCATGACATGGCCGACAACATCATCCATCTGGTACTGGCGAAAATCCCCGGCGGGCCCGAGGGGATCAAGGGCGTATCGCTCTTCATCGTGCCGAAATTCATGGTGAACGAGGATGGCAGCCTCGGCGATCGCAACGGCGTGACCTGCGGCAAGATCGAGGAAAAGATGGGGATTCACGGCAATTCCACCTGCGTGATGAACTATGACGGCGCGACGGGCTATTTGCTGGGCGAGAAACACAAGGGCATGCGCGCCATGTTCACGATGATGAACGAGGCCCGGATCGGTGTCGGCATGCAGGGGCTCGCGCAGGCCGAGGTCGCCTATCAGAACGCGCTCGCCTATGCCAAGGACCGGCTTCAGGGCCGCGCGGTGACCGGCACGGAAAACCCCGAGGGGCCCGCCGACCCGCTGATCGTACACCCCGATATCCGCCGCTCGCTGATGGACCAGAAGAGCTTCATCGAAGGGGCGCGGGCCTTCATGCTGTGGGGCGCCGAACTCATCGACCGCTCGCATCGCGGCGGGGACGAGGCGGCCGAGGGGCTCATTTCGCTGATGACGCCCGTGATCAAGGGGTTCCTGACCGACGAGGGCTACGACATGACCGTGCTGGCGCAGCAGGTCTATGGCGGGCACGGCTATATCGAGGAATGGGGCATGTCGCAATTCACCCGCGACGCCCGCATCGCGATGATCTACGAGGGGGCCAATGGCGTGCAGGCGCTCGACCTGGTGGGGCGCAAGCTGACCTCGGATAGCGGCAAGCACGTCATGGCCTTTTTTGACATGGTCAAGAGTTTCCTCAAGGAGAACGAGGGCGACGAGGCTCTCAAGGCGGAGTTCCTCGATCCGCTCAAAGCGGCGTCGAAAGACCTGCAAGCCTCGGCGATGTTCTTCATGCAGAACGGCATGAAAAATCCCAACGCGGCGCTGGCCGGCTCCTATGACTTCATGCACCTCTTCGGCCATGTCTGCCTCGGGTTGATGTGGGCGCGGATGGCCAGGGCGGCCCATGCGGCGCTGGCGGCGGGCACGCCGGACGAGACGTTTTACCGCACCAAGCTGGCCACGGGCCGCTTCTACATGAAGCGCCGCCTGCCCGCGACCGCCCTGCACCTCGCCCGCATCGAGAGCGGTGCGGAGCCGGTGATGGCACTGGATGCCGAGGCGTTCTGAACCGTGAAAGGGGAGGACAGATGCCCAAACGCTTTCGCCTCACCCGCCGCTTCAACGCGGCGATGACCGAGGACGGCTATCGCCGCTTGCGAAAATTCGCGGCCGAGGCGGGGCTGGACGAGGGCGAGGCGCTGTCCTTCCTCTTCGAGAATTTCGACAGCGTGATCGACGAGGACACGTTCGCGCACCGGCTGCGCATATTCAATTCGGGGCTTGAGGCGCGCAAACGCTGACGCCAGGGGAGGGGAGGCCCGGCCATGACATGGATGACGGACGAGCACCGGATGCTCGGCGAGATGACGGCGAAGTTCATCAACGAGGAATGGCGTCCGCATTACGAACGCTGGCGCAAGGCGGGCATCATGGACCGCGAGACCTGGCTTGAGGCGGGCGAACTGGGCCTGCTCTGCCCCTCGATCCCCGAGGAATACGGCGGCGCGGGTGGTGATTTCGGGCACGAGGCGGTGATCTGCATGGAGCAGAGCCGCGCCAATCTGGCAAGCTGGGGCAACCCGATCCATTCCGGCATCGTCGCGCATTACATCCTCGCCTACGGCTCCGAGGAGCAGAAGAAGACATGGCTGCCGAAAATGGTCTCGGGCGAGATGGTCGGTGCATTGGCCATGACCGAGCCCGCCGCCGGATCGGACGTGCAGGGGATCAAGACCCGCGCGCTGCGCGACGGCAACGCCTACAGGCTTTCGGGGCAGAAGACCTTTATCACCAACGGCCAGCACGCCGACTTGATCATCGTCGCGGCCAAGACCGCCCCCAAGGCGGGCGCGAAAGGCATCTCGCTCGTCGTGGTCGAGACCGAGGGCGCCACGGGCTTCGCGCGCGGGCGCAATCTGGAAAAGGTGGGGCTGCACGCGGGCGATACGTCGGAATTGTTCTTCGACAATGTCGAGATCCCGCCCGAGAACATCCTCGGGCAGGAAGAGGGGCGCGGCTTCTACCAGATGATGGAGCAACTGCCGCAGGAACGGCTGATCATCGCCTGTGGTGCGCAGGGGGCGATGGAGGGCGCGGTGGAGCGCACGATTTCATATGCCAGGGAACGCCAGGCCTTCGGCGGGCCGATCCTGCAATTCCAGAACACCCGCTTCAAGCTGGCCGAATGCCAGACGAAAACCGCCGTGTGCCGCGCCTTCATGGATGAATGTATCAATGAGCACATGCGCGGGGAACTGAGCGTGGGAAAGGCGGCGATGGCGAAATACTGGCTGACCGACGCGCAGGGCGAGGTGCTGGACGAATGCCTGCAACTGCATGGCGGCTATGGCTACATGCAGGAATACGACATCGCCGAGATGTGGGCCGATGCCCGCGTGCAGCGCATCTATGGCGGCACCAACGAGATCATGAAAGAGCTGATCGCGAGGGCGCTGTGATGATCGGGGCGTTGGCGCATATGGCCGGGGACGGATGCCTCCGGCGGGGATATTTGGGGCAAGATGAAGGAGCGAAGGTCCACCCTGCCGCGCGCGCGGGCCATTTGGCATCAGGCGCGACGACAGGGCTTCACCTTGCACGTCCATCGGCTTCCCAGCCTGTAACGCAATGCCATCAAAGCGCATTAACCTTAATCAATGATGAACGACGTGCAGCTTCATCTTGCCAAAAATATCCAAATCCAACGCCACAAAATGGAGCCACCCCATGACCATCAAACTCCACTGCTTCGGCGAGAGCGGTAACGCCTACAAGGCGGCGCTGGCGCTGGAGCTCTCGGGCCTCGACTGGGAACCGGTCTTCGTCGATTTCTTTGGCGGCGAGACGCGCGGCGCGGGTTTCCGTCAACTCAACGTGATGGGCGAGGCGCCGGTGCTGGTGGACGGCGGCGTCACCTTGACGCAATCGGGCGTCATGCAAATGTACATTACCGAAAAGACTGGCAAATTCGGCGGCGAGACACCGCAGGAGGCGCGCGAGGTGATGCGCTGGATGTTCTGGGACAATCACAAGCTCAGCTCCCAGGCGGGGATGACGCGGTTCCTGATGAACTTCCTGCCCGAGGAAAAGCGCCCGCAGGAGGTGATCGGCTTCATGCAGGGCCGGCTGAAGGCGGCCTATACCACCCTCGACGCGCATCTGAGGGGCCGCGACTGGATCGTCGGCGAGGCACCCACCAATGCCGATCTGAGCTGCTGCGGCTACCTGTTCTACCCGGAACCTTTCGGCTTTGACCGCGAGGACTGGCCCGAGATCGACCGGTGGCTCTCGAATATCGAGGGTCTGCCGGGCTGGAAACACCCCTATGACCTGATGCCCGGCAGCCCCGCTGACCGCGCCTGACAAAGGAGACGGAGATGACAGACGCCTATATCTACGACGCCGTGCGTTCGCCCCGCGGCAAGGGCCGCAAGGATGGCGCCCTGCACGAGGTGACGAGCGCCCGCCTCTCGGCGCATGTGCTCAACGCGCTGAAGGAGCGCAACGGCCTTGACGGCCACGCTGTCGAGGACGTGATCTGGGGCAATGCCACGCAGGTGATGGAGCAGGGCGGTTGTCTTGCGCGCACCGCCGTACTGGCCTCTGAATTGGATGAGCGCATCCCCGGCCTGTCGATCAACCGCTTCTGCGCGAGCGGCATGGAGGCCGTGAACCTCGCCGCCAACCAGGTGCGCGCGGGCGCCGGTGACGGCTATATCGCGGGCGGGGTCGAGATGATGGGCCGGGTCGCCATGGGCAGCGACGGGGCGGCAATCGCCGTCGATCCGAGCATCGCCATGAAGACCTATTTCGTGCCGCAGGGCATTTCGGCCGACATCATCGCCACCGAATACGGCTTCTCGCGCGACGACGCCGACGCGCTCGCCGTGGAATCGCAACGCCGCGCAGCCGAGGCGTGGGACGACCGGCGCTTCGACCGTTCGATCATCGAGGTCAGGGACCAGAACGGCCTGTCGATCCTCGACCATGACGAGCACATGCGCCCCGGCACCGACATGCAGTCGCTCGGCGGGCTCAAGCCCAGCTTCAAGGAGATGGGCGAGGTGATGCCGGGCTTCGATGCCGTGGCCAAGCTGAAATACCCTCATCTGGAACGGATCGAGCATATCCACCACGCGGGCAACTCGTCCGGCATCGTCGACGGCGCGGCGGGTGTGCTTGTGGGCAGCAAGGCATTCGGCGAGAAATGGGGCCTGACACCCCGCGCCCGCATCCGCCAGACCACCAAGATCGGCACCGATCCGACGATCATGCTGACCGGCCCGGTCCCGGCGACGGAGAAGGCGCTGAAAGACAGCGGCATGGCGATCGGCGATATCGACCTGTTCGAGGTGAACGAGGCGTTTTCCGCCGTCGTTTTGCGCTTCATGCAGGCGTTCGACGTCGATCATTCACGCGTGAACGTCAATGGCGGGGCCATCGCCATGGGCCACCCGCTCGGAGCCTCGGGCGCGATCATCATCGGCACGCTTCTCGATGAGCTGGAGCGCACCGGCAAGGGCACCGGGCTCGCCACGCTCTGCGTCGCGTCGGGCATGGGTGCCGCCACGATCATCGAGCGCGTGTAAGGGGAGACGAAAGACATGACCGATTTCACCATGAAAAAAGACGCCGACGGCGTCGCGATCATCACCTGGGACGTGCCCGGAAAATCCATGAACGTCATGACGATGGAGGCCTGGCCGCAGCTTGAGTCCCTCATCGACGACGCGCTCGCCGATACGTCCGTCAAGGGCATCGTCATCACCTCTGGCAAGGAGGGGAGTTTTGCCGGGGGCATGGATCTCAACGTCATCGCCCGGATGAAGGAAATGGCCGGCGACGATCCGGCCAGGGGCCTGTTCGACGGGCTGATGAACATGCATTCGATCCTGCGCAAGATCGAGCGCGCGGGCATGGATGACAAGAACAAGGGCGGCAAGCCCATCGCCGCCGCGCTTCCCGGCACCGCGCTCGGCATCGGCCTGGAAATTCCGCTCGCCTGCCACCGCATCTTTGCCGCCGACAACGCATCGGCCAAGATCGGCCTGCCCGAGATCATGGTGGGCATCTTTCCCGGCGCGGGCGGCACCACGCGGCTCGTGCGCAAGATGGGCGCGATGGCGGCCTCGCCGCTGCTGCTCGAGGGCAAGCTCAACGATCCGAAAAAGGCGAAATCCGCGGGCGTCGTGGACGAGGTCGTGCCCGCCGACGAGTTGATTGCAAAGGCGAAGGAATGGGTTCTCTCAAGCCCCTCCATCGTCAAGCCCTGGGACGAGAAGGGCTACAAGATGCCCGGCGGCGCACCCTACCACCCGGCAGGATTCATGACCTTCGTCGGCGCCTCCGCGATGGTCAACGGCAAGACCCAAGGCGCGTTTCCGGCGGCCAGGGCGCTGCTCTCTGCCGTCTACGAGGGCGCGCTCGTGCCGTTTGACACCGCGCTCAAGATCGAGGCGCGCTGGTTCACCCACGTGTTGATGGACCCGAGCTCCAGCGCCATGATCCGCTCGCTCTTCATCAACAAGGAGGCGCTGGAAAAGGGCGCGAACCGTCCCGAGGCCCCCGACCAGCGCGTCAAGAAGCTCGGCGTGCTCGGTGCGGGCATGATGGGCGCGGGCATCACCCTCGTCTCGGCGCAGGCGGGGATGGAGGTTGTGCTCATCGACCAAAGCCAGGAGGCGGCCGACCGCGGCAAATCCTACACCGCCGATTACATGGACAAGGGCATCAAGCGCGGCAAGGCCACCGAGGACAAGAAGGCCGAGATGCTGGGCCGAATCACCGCCACCACCGATTACGGGGCATTGAAGGGCTGCGACCTGATCATCGAGGCGGTGTTCGAGGATCCCGCCATCAAGGCCGAGGCGACGAAGAAGGCGCTGGCCGAGGTGGGCGAGGACTGCATCTTTGCCACCAACACCTCGACCCTGCCGATCACTGATCTGGCAAGGGCCAGCGACCGGCCAGAAGATTTCATCGGCATCCATTTCTTCTCGCCGGTGGAAAAGATGTACCTCGTCGAGATCATCAAGGGCGCGAGGACCGGCCCGCGCGCTGTCGCCAAGGCGCTCGACTACGTCCGGCAAATCCGCAAGACGCCCATCGTGGTCAATGACGCGCGGTTCTTCTACTGCAACCGCTGCATCATCCCCTACATCAACGAGGGCATCCGCATGGTGGCCGAGGGCGTGGCGCCTGCGCTCATCGACAACGCGGCGCGGCAGTTGGGCTTCCCGGTCGGGCCGCTGCAACTGGTGGACGAAACCTCGATCGACCTCGGCGCCAAGATCGCGCGGGCGACCAAGGCGGCGATGGGCGACGATTATCCCGACGAGGCGGTGGACGAGGTCATCTTCTGGATGGAAGGCGAGGGGCGGCTTGGCCGCAAGGCCAATGCCGGGTTCTTCGACTATGACGACAAGGGCAAGCGGCAGGGTTACTGGCCGGGTCTCGCAGAGAAATACCCCCGCGCCGAGGATCAGCCCGATCTCATCGAGGTGCAGCACCGCCTGATGTTCGCGCAGGTGCTCGAGGCGGTGCGCGCGTTCGAGGATGGCGTGCTCGAGGATATCCGCGAGGGCGATGTCGGCGCGATTCTCGCCTGGGGCTTTGCGCCGTGGTCGGGCGGGCCTTTCTCCTGGCTCGACATCCTCGGCACGCCCTATGCGGCCGAACGCTGCGACCAACTGGCAGAGAAGTTCGGGCCGCGCTTCACCACGCCCGCGCTGTTGCGCGAGATGGCCGACAAGGGGCAGGGGTTCTACACCCGCTTCGGGCAAGAGGCACAGGCGGCCTGAGCCACAGGATCCGGCGCCGTGCCTGTCGGGTGCGGCGCCGGATCAGCGGTGCGCCGGAACGGGCGCGGCCTCGTGGTCGCGGCTCTCCTGTGCGGCGAGGAACGCGTCGGCCTCTTCTGCATCGAGATGGCGGATCATGCGCCCGCCGATCACCGAGCGCAGGCCGTTATCCTCGACCAGCAGGCTTGCTGTCTGGGTCAGCGGCGGGCAAAGAAGCCACGCCCCCCCGGCGGCCAGCACGAACTGCTCGGAGCAAAAGACCGGCCGGAACAGGTGCGCGCCGCGGGGCGGGTCCGTCAGGGCAATACCGCGAAACCCTGCCAGATCGCCGGCCCGGATCGTGACATGGCCCGTCCCCAGGTGCTGGCGCAGCTCGGGGTCGTGCATCAGAACCCGCACGTTCTGTTGCAGCAGGAACGCCTCGCGATTGCCGAGCGCGTGCGGCGGCACCTCGAGTGGCCGTACCACCGACGGGCAATCGACGGGGTCGAGCCAGATGCGCTCGCGGCTCAGTTCGTCGGGTTTCATCCGGCCTTTTGGGAACACGTGCAGGGGATCGTGGCGGTCGATCTGCTCGACCCGCCGCCAGCCGCCGCGCACGCGCAGCGCCGTGCCCTCGACAAGACCGGAGGCCCCGCAGCGCGCGCATCCGGTCTCGGTCAGTCGTCGGGAGCAAACATGACGGGAAAACGGGAACACGATGCGATCCTCTCGATCGGCTTACATTCCCCCATAGCGCGAATTATACGCAAATAACTTTCGGAAAACAAGAAAATCCTGCCCGGCGCACGCCTGCCGGTCGCAATGGCGGGCTTGCGCCCGGCACAATCCCGATCTCTGCCGCCCCCTGTGAATTGCCCGTCACAGCCGCGCGAAGCTGTCCCGCCCTGCGTCATACTGCTCGAGTGTGCCGGAGCCGATATCGTGCCACAACCCGTGCAGCGACAGGGAGCCACTCGCGACCCGCTCTGACACGAAGGGAAAGCTCATCAGGTTCTCGAGCGACACCACCACTGTCTGCCGCTCCAGCGCGTCGAGCTGTGCGGCTTCGTCGTCCACATCCTTCACGCGCTCATAGCCCGGTCGCAGGATTTCCAGCCAGCGCCCGACAAAGCTGGTCTTCTGCTCCAGCTCGGGCGCCTGGCCAGAGCACATCTGCTGACATCCCTTGGCACCGCCGCAGGCGGAATGGCCGATCACGAGGATATGCGCCACTTTTAGCGCCGTGACCGCGAATTCCACCGCCGCCGAGGTGCCGTGCTGTCCGCCATCGGTCTCGTAGGGCGGAACGAGATTGGCGATATTGCGATGAATGAAGAACTCGCCCTGATCGGCACCGAAGATCGAGGTGACGTGGACGCGGCTGTCGCAGCACGAGATCACCATCGCGCGCGGGTGCTGCCCTTGTTCGGCAAGGTGCCGATACCAGGCCTGGTTTTCGGTATAACCCGTGGCGCGCCAGCCGTGATAGCGCTGCACCAGATAGGATGGCAGGGGGCGGACATGATCCATGATCGTCTCCAGAACGGCGAGGTCTGCCCCGATTAAACGGTATTTTCACGGAATTCGAGAGAGAATTGTTCCGCCCGGAAACCATTTGAGAACCGTTGCGCCGCATCCTGCATCCGTCCGTGGGGGCGCGGTAGATCTATGATCGGGTGAGACAGTGGAACAGGTGACGGCCTTGCAACCGGCGGAACGGGTGCGTCTCGACGCTGACCGTCTCGAGGCGCTTTACACACAGCTTGGCACGCGCGGGGCAGAGGACGTGGTCTGCCGCGTGCTCGAAGAGATCGCCGCGCGGCTTTCGCGCGCCGAGCGGGACTTTCGTACCGCGCGCTTCGCCGAGATGCGCAAGGGCTGCCGCGGCCTCGTCGGCATGGCCGAGGAGGTCGGCATGCCGCTGATGGCGCGGGTGGCCCGCGACGTGACCGTCTGCATCGACGCGGGCGACGGCACTGCGCTTGGCGCGACATTCGCCCGCCTGTTGCGCATCGCCGAACAGTCGCTTTGCGAGATATGGGACATGCAGGACGGGGCATTCTGAGTATCCGTCATGGACAAGCGGTTTTTTCGGCCCATTTGCGATCGGCCTTTA
>JADQCC010000253.1 GCA_016278295.1 Roseovarius sp.
CGTGTTCAGGGTGGACGGTTGCAAAGGGGCTTCCCATGCGCCTTCACCCTCGACCGTCCAGACCACTTGCCTATCCGTCCAGCGCACCCGACAATACGCCTCAAGCCGTTGCCAGAGCGCATCCGCGTCCAGCGCCGCCGCCGCCGTTGACAGATCATCCGGGGCCGCTGGATAGTTGGCCGGGATTGCCTCGACCTCTTTCAATGTCACCGCCATGTCAGACCCTCCACCGGGCAGACGGGTGAACGCTGACGGGCAGGATCAGACGATCCGGTTGCCAGTTGCGTTCCTCAATCTGGGTTTCGTCGTAAGCGGGCCGCGTGACCACGCTCAGTTCATAGAGCAAGGCCGCAAAGATCGTGCGGATCAGTGCCGTGCCCTCAGCCGGGTTTTCTTCCTCGACCTTTTCCGCATCCTTCACCGCCCGTTCCGGGGGAATGCGAAAGCCGGGGCTGATCCCGACGATCAGGCCCGCGCGCATCGCCGCAAGGAAGTCCCGCACATAGCTGACCTCCTGCATGTCCGGCGTAAGCGTTGCCGCGAAAGTCAGCGCGTCATCGCTATCGGTCAGGTCCAGCGTCCCGGCCCCGCGCGATGCAAGGGGCCGGTCATAGCTATGCCCGATCAACAGGTGAATATCCTCCTCGGGACGCTCCACCCGATAGGCAAACGCCCGTGGGGCGAAAGCCTCTTTGCGGGGGCGCCCGGTCCTGCCACCATCGGACAGGACCGCGCGCTTGCCATAGGGGAAGCGGCCATGAAGCGCCAATGCGCCCGACGCCCGCTTGCGCAGCTCTAGGCCGCCTTCATGCCCGCCCCAGAGCATTATTGAATGCCCGTCAGAATGCGGGTTTGCACCGCGCGGGAAACGGTCACGTCCATCGTGGCCAGCGCCGTGATCCGCAGCCCGCCCGATTGCGCGTCCGAATACGGATCGCGGATCAGGTCGATTGCGCCCCACGTCCCCACGAAGAACGGGGGCACCCCGCCCGCCGTGGTGGTCAGCACCGCGCTTGTTGCCTCCGGTGATCCGGTCGGATCGGCAAGGGCGTTATGGCTCATCGTGACGTTGCCCAAGGCACCCGTCAGACGATCCCATTCCGTGATTCCGCTGCCCGCGTCCCAAATGTCCGCGTCCATCGTGTCCCAGACCTCGGGGCGGATCAGCGCCCGCACATCGCCGGGGCCGGTTGCAGCGTTGCCGGTGATGAAGCTGACCACCTCGGACCGGAACGCCCCCCAGGTTGGGGCCGCGCTAACGGCTTGCTCGTTGATGCCCCAGCCGGATGCACCCGCGAAAAGCCCGGTCGGCTCGCCCGCCGATCCGCTGCCAAGGAAAACCGCCTTGTCCAAGGCTTCCTCGATAGCGCCGTTCATGTCACGCCGCACGGCTTGCTCAAGGGCGTTGCCGGATTGTTTGAGCGCCTTGCGGGTCAGCTTCATCTGAATCCCAAGGTTGTGATCCGGCTTCAAGGGCCGATCAACGGTCGTGTAGGCACTCGGGCCGGTGACATTGCCGGTTTCCGATGTCGCCCAGCCCGCCGTCACGCTGGACGTGGTGACGGGATATTCGATCTCGCCCACGCCCACGTTGACCATCTGACCACCCATGCGGGCCGCGACCGATCCGGCGAAAAGCCGTTCAATGATCGGCGCGGTGCGGATCGGATCGGGGGTGCCGCCCGCCACGGTTTCACCGGCCCGGATTTCCAAGGCTTCCCACGGAATCGGAACGCCGCGATAACCGCCGCGCGACCGCAGTTCGGTCACGATCTCGCCCGTCTGCCCCTCAAGGGCGCGGCCCTCGTCCAGAGCAAGGGCCACTTGGCGCATTTCAAAGCCCGCCATGACCTCGGACCATTCCCGATCAGACCGGGTTTCCAGATCGGCCCCGGCTTCCCGCCGTTCCTGATCCTCGGCAATGAGCGCCGCGCGATAGCGGGTTTCATTGGACCGATATTCCCGATCCATTTCGTCCATCTGGCGGGTTTCATCCTCGGACGGCTTTTCCTTGCCGACCAGTTCCGAAAGTGTCTGGCGGATTTCGCTTTGCCGCCGTGCGATTTTCACAGAATCCAACATGCTCATACCTCGCGTTTGTTGGGGTTGCGCTGCATATCTCGCAGCAGGGATTTCCAAGCCTCGCGCTTGGGGTCGGGACGGCCTAAGCCGATCTCGATTCGGGTCTTGCGGGCATGACAGCGCCCGCAGAGCGTTTGCAGATTTGACAGCGAATAGGCCAAGTCGGGCCGCGTCCTGACCGCCTCGATATGGTCGATCTCAAGCCGCCGCCGTTCGCCACACTGGACGCATTGCCAATCGTCGCGGTCCAGCGCCTGCATTCGCAGAGCCTTCCAGCGCGGGCCGCGCGTGACCTTGGCAGAGTGCCGCATATGTTCGCGCCGCCGGTTCATCGCCGCACCTGCATGTCGAAGAACCGCACCACCCCATCCGGTGCCAGCGGTGCAATCCGCGCGATGACATACTCGACGCCGCCGACGATCAGGCTATCCGCCGTTGTCGGGGACACGTCCAAGCCCTCGACACTGACCAGCGCCCGCAGATCGCCGCTTTGAATGAGCGTGCCGTCGCGAACCTCTTGCGCATACTCGACCACCGCCACCGTGAGCGCCGTATTCACCTCGATTTGCGTTGGTGCCCAAGGATCGCCGCCGTTGACGGTCTGGCGCAGAATGCCCGCCTGCCCAAACCGCGCAATGATCCGCGATGCTTTTTCAATCATCCCCATGCGATACGCCCTCCTTTGTGAGCGGGACGGCCCATCATCCGGGCACCCTCAGCGACCGCCAGAACGGTTGCCGCCGCCGCGTCGATCCGGCCCGTTGACCGCGCTTTTGCCAGTTTCAGATTGTTCGCCGGGTCGCGCAGCGTGACCGCATCCGCGAAAGCCGACCGCAACAGCAGCGACGGGGCCGTGCGCACCTTTCCGTCATAGGCCGCGCGCCGGAACCGCTCGCAATCCTCACCACCATCGCGGAACCCTTGGCCACGCCAGACAATCGGGCACCGGATGCCCGCCCGGTCTATCGCCTCGCCAAGTTCGGCTTGCTTGTATCGGTCCGCCGTGATCGCCGCGACCGTCTCGCCGTCCACATGCCCCATGACCTCGACCAGCCAAGGCGCGACGGGCACCGTCTGATCGCCAAGGGTGGACAACTCGCCCCGGTCCTGCATTTCGACATAGCGCCCGGACACGCCGTCATTCTG